>NZ_RAWL01000460.1:0-6646 GCF_003668885.1 Corallococcus sp. AB049A
CTTGTCTGGGATGGCCACCACCGCGGCGTCGCTCACGGAAGGGTGGGCGAGGAGATGGTTCTCCACCTCCTCCGCCGCGACCTTGTCGCCGCCCCGGTTGATCTGATCCTTCGCGCGCCCCTCCACCACGAGGTCGCCCTCGGGCGTCAGGCGCACCAGGTCGCCCGTGCGGTAGAAGCCGTCCGTCGTGAACGCCTTGGCGTTGTGCGCGTCCGCCTTGTAGTAGCCGCGGATGGTGTACGGCCCGCGCGTGAGCAGGTGCCCCGTCTCGCCGGGCGCCACCGGCACGTCGTCGTCGTCCACCACGCGCAGTTCGTCCGCGTCCGACATGGGGCGGCCCTGCGTGGTGACGATGCGCGTCTCCGGGTCGTCCAGCCGCGTGTAGTTCACCAGTCCCTCGGCCATGCCGAAGACCTGCTGGAGCGCGCAGCCCAGCGTGGGACGCACGCGCGCGGCGGCCTCGTCGCTCAAGCGCGCACCGCCCACCTGGAGGACCTTCAGGCTGGACAGGTCGTGCTTCTTCGCCAACGACGAGTCCAGCCACACCATGGTCAGCGGCGGCACCAGCGCCGTGACGGTGACGCGCTCACGCTCGATGAGCGGGAAGGCCACGTCCGGGCTGGGGTTCAGCGCCATGACCGCCGTGCCACCGGCTTGGAAGGTGCCCAGCACACCCGGGGAGGACAGCGGGAAGTTGTGCGCCGCCGGCAGCGCGCACAGGTACACCGTCTCCGGGGTGAACCGGCACACGTCCACGCTGGCGCGCAGGCTGTAGATGTAGTCGTCGTGCGTGCGCGGAATCAGCTTGGGCACGCCAGTGCTGCCACCGGACAGCTGGAAGAAAGCCACGTCCGAAGGCGACGGGCCCTTCAGCGCCATGGGCTCGGCGGGCACGGAGGTGAGCGCGGTGTGGTGGCCAGCGGCCCCCAGCACCAGCACGTGCTTCAGCGTGGGCGTGGCGGCCTTCACCTGATCCGCGAGGCCCCGGTAGTCGAAGCCGCCGAAGCGGTCCGGGATGACGTACGCGACGGCTTCCGTGAAGGCGCAGAAGTAGCCGATCTCCGACGCGCGGTGCGCGGGCAGCGCGAACACCGGCAGCGCGCCCATGCGGAACAGCGCGAAGATGACCTCGTAGAACTCCGGCACGTTGGGCAGCTGCACCACCACGCGGTCGCGCGAGCGGATGCCCAGTCCGTGGAAACCCGCGGCCATGCGGTCCACGCGCGCGTCCAGCTCCGCGTACGTCCAGCGGTGCGCGCCGCCGACCAGCGCCGTGCGCGTCCCGAAGTCCCGCGCGCGGTCGCGCAGGAGCTGGCCGAAGGTCTCCCCGCGCCAGTAGCCCGCCTCGCGATAGCGCCGGGCGAAGTCCTCCGGCCAGGTGGGGCAGCCGGGCAGGTGTTCCCGAGAGGTGCTCACGGCTGCACCTCGAGGCCCAGGCCCATGGCCTGGAGCATGGTGCGGAACTTGGCCTCGGTCTCCGCGAGCTCCGCCTCCGGCGTGGAGCCCACCACGATGCCCGCGCCCGCGAACAGCCGCAGGGTGCGCTCGTCGGCCTCCGCGCAACGGATGGTGACGGCCCACTGACCGTCGCCGTTCGCGTCGCACCAGCCCACGGTGCCCGTGAAGTAGCCACGGTGGAACGGCTCGAGGTTCCCGATGGCCTCGTGCGCCAGCGCCGTCGGATGGCCACACACCGCCGGGGTGGGGTGCATGGCCAGCGCCAGCGTCAGCGAGGTGATGGACGGATCCTTCAGCTCACCCGTGATGCGGGTGGACAGGTGCCACATCGTCTGGGTGCTCACGAGCGACGGGCCCCTGGGCACGTCCAGCGTCTTGCAGAAGGGCCGCAGCGCCTCCGCCACCGCGTCGATGACGACCGCGTGCTCGTGCAGATCCTTGGGGGACGCCATCAGCCGCGTGGCCCGCGCCTGGTCCTCCACGGGGTCCAGGCTGCGCGCGGCGGAGCCCGCCAGCGGATTGGCCAAGACCTGGAGGCCCGAGCGCGCCACCAGCAGCTCCGGGCTCGCGCCAATGAGCGTGCGCCGGCCCACGCCGGGGGCCGCGTCCGCGCGCTGCGGCAGGTCCACCGCGAACGTGTACCCATGCGGGTTGCGCCGGGCCAGGTTGTGCAGCAGCTGGCGCAGGTCCACCGGCGCCGCCGTGTCCACGTGCAGCGAGCGCGACAGCACCACCTTGCGCAGCGGGCCCTGCTGCATGAGCTTCAGCGCCGCCGCCACGCCGTCCTTGTACGCGGAGGGCTCCGGCACGGGCCGCAGCGTGTACTGGCCGGCCAGGGGAGAGCGGGCGGTGTTGGCCCCATCGAACACCATGGGCCCCGCGCGCTGGAGGGTCATGGGCACCACGAGGTGCGCCGCCACCTTGCCGTCGAAGGGCACCGCGCCCACCGCCACCGGGATGTCATGTGCCGCGTCCCGCGAGGCGTTGAGCACCGAGGCCACGCGCTCCGGCAGGCCGTGCAGCGAGTTCACCTCGCCCGCGTCCGGCACCGTCGCGAACACACCGCGCGCCAGCATGGTGCGCTTGGGGGACGCGAAGAAGAACGCGCCCGCGTCGTAGTCACGCAACAGCCGCGACGAGAGCGCTTCCTGCTCCGGCTCCGGCGCCACGGCCGGCGCGCCCACCACGCCGTCCACCGTCCGCGCGTCCGGCTGCCGCTCAGTGATTTTGGCATCAAGAATCATTCTCAACTCGGGGCGATGGCGGGACAGACGGGTGTCCGTCCCGGGGGAGGGAAGGGCTGCTTCAGGGAGGCGGACGTCGCGGGCTAGACGCCCAGCGTGGCGCCGCCGTCGATACACAAGTCGTGCATCGTGATGTGCCGGGCCTGCTCGGACGCGAGGAACACCACGGCCTCCGCGATGTCCTCCGGCGTGGCGATGCGGCGCAGCGGGATGCCCGTGCGGTAGGTGTCCAGCGAGCCCTGGATCACGCGCTCGGGGCCGGACTCGTCCGTCCACATGCCCCGCTGCATGGCGGTGTCGGTGGAGCCGGGCGACACGACGTTGCAGCGGATGCCGTGCTGGGCCAGCTCCAATCCCAGGCACTTGGTGAACATGGTGGAGGCGGCCTTGGACGCCGCGTAGGCCGCCATCTGCATGCGCGGCACGCCGGCCGCGTTGGAGCCCACCGTCACGATGGCGCCCGAGCGGCGGGGCACCATGTGCTTCGCCACCGCTCGCGACACATGGAACACGCCGTGGGTGTTGACCGCGAAGGTGGACAGCCAGTCCTCGTCGCTCTGCGTGAGCACGGAGCCCATGCGCAGGATGCCCGCCACGTTGGCCAGCACCTGGATGGGGCCCAGCCTGGACTCGATGGACGCGATGGCGTCCTCGATGCCGTCCTTGTCGCGCACGTCCACGCGGAACGCGGCGGCCTTCAGACCCTGCTGGCGCAGCTCCGCCACCAGCAGTTCCAGTCCGGCGGCGTTCTGGTCGAACACCGCGACGGGCATCGTGCGCGCCAGCTTGCGCGCGACCGCCGCGCCAATGCCTTGCGCCGCGCCCGTCACCACCGCGTATCCCGTCGTCGAGGACATCTGCCGCTCGTCCTGATTCTTTGAATGAAAATGAGAACCATTCTCATTTTTGAGGCCGGGAAGTGCCATGGTCATGAATTCCTGTCAAGGAGGCTCAAGCATGGAACCGCAGATGTCTGACTTCACGCGCGGAATGTTTCAGGCTCAGGCCGCGCTGGCCTTGGCGTGCGCGGCCGTCTCGCGGAGCACCTCGCCGGCGGCGGCGATGGTGTGATCGATCTGCTCCACGGTGTGCACGGCGCTGATGAAGTTCAGGTCGCGGCGGAGGATGACGCCCCGGCGGGCCATGCCGGCCTGGAAGGGGATCATCTTCTCGATGTGCTCGGGGACGGCCTTGCTGAAGCGGAAGAAGGGCACGGCGTCGTAGCCGATGACCTCCAGGCTGGAGCCCGTCTCGCGCGCGTGGGCGTTGACGCCGTCGCGCAGGCGGCGGCCCAGGCTGGCGATGTGCTCCACGTGGTTGGTGCGGCGGTACTCGTGGATGACGGCCTCGCAGACGGCGAGAGAGAGCATCTCTCCGCCGAAGGTCGTGGACACCTGCAGCTCGCTCAGGCGGGAGAGGTACTTCTCCGGGCCGGCGATGGCGGACAGGGGCATGCCCGCGGCGAGCGCCTTGGACACGGTGACGAAGTCCGCCTGGATGTCGAAGAACTGCTGCGCGCCGCCCAGGGCCAGGCGGAAGCCGGTGACGACCTCGTCCAGGACGAACAGCACGCCGTGCTTCGCGCACGTCTGTTTCACCTGGAGGAGGAACTCGCGGGTGACGGGGCGGTTGTACGGGATGGCCAGCAGCACGCAGGCCAGCTGGGCGCCGTGCTTCTCGATGTGCTCGATGAGCGCGGGCTCGTCCGGCGGCGTGAACAGGGGCAGGCGCGTGGTGAGCTTCGCCACCGTCGGGGGCACGCCCGGGGTGTCATACATGAAGTGGTCGTGCCAACCGTTGTAGCCCACGGTGACGATGTGCTCGCGGCCGGTGAGGTGGCGCGACAGGCGCACGGCGGCGGAGGTGGCGTCCGCGCCCGTCTTGAAGAAGCGGGCCATCTCCGCGCCCGGAATCACCTCCACCAGCGCCTTCACGGAGGAGACCTCCACGGGCGTGGGCAGCGAGTGGATGATGCCCTCCGTCAGATGCTTGCGGATTGTCTCCACCACGGCCGGGTGGTTGTGGCCCAGCATGTTGGCGCCCAGCGCCTGGATGAAGTCGATGTACTCCTGGCCGTCCGCGTCCTCGACCAGCGCGCCGTGGCCCTTCGCGAGGAACATCGGGAAGGCGCCGGGCGCGAAGTGGTCCGGCTTCTTCATCATCGTCTGGGTGACGCCGGGGACCCACTTGCGGGCCTCGGCGAGCAGCTGGTTGGAGCGCTCCAGCTTGAGCTCACCGACGATGGGGCGAGGCAGGGACGGATGACGGGGTGCTGTCTGGGACATGCAAGGGTCCTGGTGAGGGGTTGAGAGGGATTCAGGGCGCGGGTGTCGCGTCCAGCCGCACTGCGCGGCCCACGAAGGTCCAGAGCAGCCCGAGCGCGAGCGCGGAGACGGCCACGGCCAGCCAGCCCAGCCGCGCGAAGCCCAGGAGCGTGCCGTCCGGAGCGGAGGTGAGCAGCAGGCCGCCCATCCACGCGCCGAGCCCGGAGGCGCCGTCGCTGGCGGCCATGTTCACCGCGAGGTAGCGGCCGCGGAGCGACGGCGGCACCTGCGAAGCGACCAGCGCCATGGTGGGGATGGCACGGCCGGAGGTGAGCGTCATGAAGAGCACGAACACGACGGCCACCACCGGCAGCGGGGAGGGCGGCAGGTGCGTGAAGAGCAGGTGCGGCGCCATGGTGGCGACGAGCAGCAACGCCAGCGCGCGAGCAGGGCCCAGCCGGTCCGCCATGCGGCCAATCCAGCGCGAGCTCACGAAGGTGGCCGCGCCGCCCGCCAGGTACACCCACGGCAGGTCCGTGAGGGACAGGCCCACGTTGCCCACCATGAAGGCGCCCAGATAGGGGATGAGCAGGAAGCTGGCGAACACCACGGTGAAGGTGAGGCCCCAGCCCAGCGCCAGCCGGGGCGTGAAGCCCGCGGTGCCGGATCTCTGGGACAGGTGCCCATCCATGCGAGGCAGGAAGCGGAGCAACAGCAGCCACACGATGCCCGCGAGTCCCGCGAGCACGATGAACGGCGAGCGCCAGCCGCCCAGGTTCGCGAGGCCCAGGCCCAGCGGCACGCCGGCCACGGCGGACAGCGCGTAGGCCGTCATCACGGTGCCAATGGCCTGGCCCCGGCGCTCCGCTGGTACCGCGTCGCTGACGATGGCGATGACGACCGCGCCCATCAACCCCGCGCAGCCACCCGCCACGGTGCGAGCGATGAGCAGGCCCGTGGCCCCGGTGGCCGCGCCGCACAGCAGCGTGGCGGCGATGAAGCCCGCGTAGAGCATGAGCAGGGTGCGCTTGCGCTCCAGGCGGTCCAACCAGAAGACCCCCAGCACGCCCATGGCCGCGGACGCGAGCGTGTACGCGGACACCAGCGCTCCGAACCGCGTCGCCGACAGCGAGAGCCGCTGCATCAGCAGCGGGCCCAGCGGCATCAGCATCATGAAGTCGACGACGTGGGTGAACTGCACCGCCGCGAGGAGCCACAACAGCGTGCGCTCACGCGGGGCGGGGGATGGAGCACTCAAGACAATCACCTGAACCCAGACACACGACGGCCCTGGCTCGGCCCGGGGATGCCAGGCAGGGCTTCGCCGGGACCTGACACGTTTGGTGTTGGCCCGCCGTGACTTACCGCGACCAAGAGAATGATAATGAGAATCAACATCATGAGGCCTCTGGAGTCAATGGGAAAGCGGGTTCCGTGACGCATCCGTCTCCCGGCGGGCTGGTGACGTTCGCGCGGCTTGACGGGTTGCGGGGGCGGCGGAAGGGTGGGCGCCGAGCGCAGTCCGCCCCTGTTCATTCCGTCCAAGGAGTCGCTGGTGAAGAAGCTCGTCAACGCGCCGCGCGCGGTGGTGCAGGAGATGTTGGAGGGACTGGTGGCGCTGGCGCCGGGCCAGGCGTTGCTGGAGGGGGAGACGGTGGTGGTGCGCGCGGACGTGCCGGC
>NZ_RAWL01000461.1:0-6584 GCF_003668885.1 Corallococcus sp. AB049A
GGGGCTGCTCGTGGCGTTGATGGCGGGCGGGGGCGTGTTCCTGCTGGTGCGGCGGATGATGGCGCCCCTGGGCGCGCTGACGGCGGCGGCGGCGCGCGTGGTGGCGGAAGGGGACTTCAGCGGCACGTTGAACATCCACTCCCATGACGAGATCGGCCAGTTGGCCACGTCCTTCGGGGAGATGATGGCGCGGCTGCGCGCGGTGCTGCTGGCGCTGAAGAACTCCGCGCAGGAGCTGGAGGCCACGGCGCTGGAGCTGGCGAACTCCGCGTCGGACCAGAACCTGGCGGTGACGCGGCAGGCGGCGGCGCTGCACCAGACGCAGATCGCCGCGCGGCAGCTTCAGGAGAGCTCGCGGGCGGCGGCGCAGCGGGCCACGGGCGTGCTGCGCGAGGCGGAGAAGGCGGGCGCGGTGGGGCAGGCGGGCGAGTCCGCGGTGGCGGGCAGCGTGGGCGGACTCACGCACATCCGCTCGCAGGTGGAGCGCATCTCCAACACGGTGTCGGAGCTGCGGCAGAGCACGCGGCAGGTGGGCGACATCACCGGCACGGTGAAGGACCTGGCGGACCAGTCCAACGTGCTGGCGCTGAACGCGGCCATCGAAGCGGCGCGCAGCGGTGAGGCGGGGAGGGCGTTCGCGGTGGTGGCCCGGCAGATGCGGTCGCTGGCGGACCAGTCCGCGACGGCCACGGCGCGCGTGCAGACCATCCTGGCGGACATCGGCCGCGCCATCTCCGAGGCCGTCCAGACGAGCGAGGGTGGCACGCGCGAGGTGGAGGGCGGCCTGGAGCAGGCGCGCGCGGCGGGAGAGAGCCTGCGCGCGCTGGCCGCGGTCATCCAGAACAACAGCGTGTCCGTGAAGAGCATCGCGGACATGGTGAGCCAGCAGGACGCGGGCATCGCGGAGCTGTTCGCCGCGCTGAGCGATTTGACCCGGCTGGCGGACGAGACGGTGGAGCGCGTGGCCACCAGCGCCGTGGCCGCCGCGCGCCTCACCACCGCGTCCCACGAGGTCAGCAACATCGTGGGGCAGTACCGCCTGTGACGGCTTGAGGGCCGTGCGCTACGCCGCCTCTCCGCCGTCGATGGCGTAGGCCGCGCCGGTGATGGGCGCCGCCGCGTCCGACGCGAGGAAGAGGCACATCGCGGCCACCTCCTCCGGCTGGATGATGCGGCCCATGGCGCTCATGGCGGCCAGGGCCTCGCGGGCCTGCTCCTCGCTGCGGCCCGTCGTCTTGGTGATGGCGGCCGTCGCGCCCGCGAACATGTCCGTCTCCACCCAGCCCGGGTTCACGATGTTCACGGTGACGTTCTTGCGCGCGTACTCCACGGACAGCGCGCGCGTCAGCCCCAGCAGCGCGTGCTTGGACGCGCAATAGGCGGACGTGTACTTCGCCCCGCGCGTCGCGGTGATGGACCCGATGTTGATGACGCGCCCGCCGCCCGCGGACGCCATGGCGGGCATCAGCTCACGGCACAGCAGGAAGGGCGCCGTCACGTTCACGGCCATCACCTTCGCCAGGTCCGCCGTGGACGTCTTCGTCAGCGGCGCGGACACGGTGATGCCCGCATTGTTCACCAGCACGCGGGGCGTGCCCGCCGCCAGCACGGTCTTGCACGCCGCCAGCAGCGCGGACTCGTCCGCCACGTCCACCGTGAGCGCGCGGATGTGTTCGCCCCCTTCCTTGCGCAGCGCCTCCAGCGACTCCGCCGAGCGCGCCAGCGCCCAGACGTCATAGCCCTCGCGCGCGAACGCCAGGGACACCGCGCGGCCAATGCCCCGGCTCGCGCCCGTCACCACCACCGTCTTCGTCGTCTCGTTTGCCATGGACGGACAGCATAGGTCGCCACGCGTGATTCGTACGGACGGTGCACGGCGAAATGCATCATTCGCGATGCCGGGGGCTCTTCAAGACAACACCCACTGCACCGGAGTCCTCTGCCCATGAAGTCGTTCAAGCACGGCCTGCTGGCCGCCTCCTGTCTGATGCTCGCGTCCACGTCCGCACTCGCCGCCGCGCCCACCGGCATCAACCCGCGAGTCCTCGGCACACGCGCCATCGTCGCGTGCGACGCGGTGGAGAAGTCCTGCGGCGTGGCCAGCATCTCCTTCCCCTCGGGCATCAGCGGCCTGGTGCCCTACGGCCGCCCGGACGTGGCGGTGGCCTCCATGTTCTATCCCTCGGTGGATGACGCCGAGGCGATCATCGCCCGCACCGACGCGGGCGACACGGCCCAGGCCGCCGTCGACTACGTGTTCACCGTGGACCCGTACGCGGACTACCGGCAGCTGGCCGCGGTGAAGCTCAACGCCGATGGCACCACCACCGTGGGCCAGCAGACCGGGGCGCAGAGCGCATCGCAGCGCTGCGCGGTGAAGGGCGCGAACTTCGTGGTGCAGGCCAACAACCAGACCACCGCCACCATCTGCGACGCCATGGTGAGGGGCTTCCAGCAGGCCACGGGCAGCCTGCCGCAGCGGCTGCTCGCGTCGCTCAAGGCGGGCGCCCGGGTGGGCGGAGACAACAACGGCGAGCGCTCCGGCGTCATCCGCGTCTGGAGCTCGGAGAACGAGGCGGTCTTCTACACGAAGGTGCTCGCGGACGCCGTCGTGCACGGCAGCAAGAACGCGCTGCGCGAGCTGGACGTGGAGATGAACCGCTACCAGGCGGGCGTCGCGGCGCCGTACGCGTCGGACCTCATCCCGCTCGACAAGGAGACGACGAAGGTCGTGAAGCGCGTGCTGCACAAGCTCGGGTACTACCGGGGCCGCATGGACGCGACCTGGAACGACGCCGCGGAAGCCGCGCTGTATGACTTCAACTGGAACAACCTCTTCTTCCTCAAGCCCACGGTGGTGGTGGACGGCCAGCGGAAGATCGACGGTCCGCTGGTCAACTTCCTGCGCGACGCGGACCTGGATGCGCTCGCGCCCGCGAAGCGCTGACGCGCCGGTGGTTTGACGGCTCCGGCATGGCGACGTTAAGCAAGTCGCCATGCCCCGCGCCGACATCACCGACCTGTTCCGCATCGACGACCTGCTGTCCGCCGAGGAGAAGGCCGCCCGCGACGCGGTGGCCCGCTTCGTGGACGCGGAGGTGCTGCCCATCATCGGCAAGCACTTCCGAGACGGCACCTTCCCCGCGCACCTCATCCCGGGCCTGGCGGAGCTGGGCGTGCTGGGCGCGAACCTCCAGGGCTACGGCTGCGCGGGCATGAACACCGTCAGCTACGGCCTGGTGTTGCAGGAGCTGGAGCGCGGTGACTCCGGCCTGCGCAGCTTCGCGTCCGTGCAGGGCTCGCTGTGCATGTTCCCCATCCACGCCTACGGCAGCGAGGAGCAGAAGGCGCGCTTCCTCCCCGGCATGGCGAAGGGACAGCTCATCGGCTGCTTCGGCCTCACCGAGCCCGACTTCGGCTCCAACCCCGGCGGCATGCGTGCCCGCGCGCGGAAGGATGGAGACAGCTGGGTGCTCAATGGCACCAAGGCGTGGATTACCAACGGCAGCATCGCGGACGTCGCGGTGGTGTGGGCGAAGACGGACGACGGCGGCCCGGAGTCCGTGCGCGGCTTCCTGGTGGAGAAGGGGATGCCCGGCTTCAGCGCGCGGGAGATTCCCGGCAAGTTCTCCCTGCGCGCGTCGCGCACCAGCGAGCTGTCCTTCCAGGACGTGCGCGTGCCGGACCGCAACGTGATGCCCGGCGTGGTGGGCCTGCGCGGTCCGCTGTCGTGCCTCAACAACGCGCGGGCGGGCATCGCGTTCGCGGTGACGGGCGCGGCCATCGCGTGCTTCGAGGGCGCGCGCGAGTACGCGCTGTCCCGCACGCAGTTCGACGGCAAGTCCATCGCCGGCTACCAGCTCACGCAGGAGAAGCTGGCGGACATGCTCCAGGAGATCGTGAAGGCGCAGCTCTTGAGCCTGCGGCTCGCGCGCCTCAAGGACGAGGGCAAGAGCAACCCCGTGATGGTGAGCCTGGCCAAGCGCAACAACGTGAAGAGCGCGCTCGACATCGCCCGCGTGGCCCGGAGCATCTACGGCGCCAACGGCATCACGGACGACTATCCGCCCGTGCGTCACATGCTCAATCTGGAGTCTGTCTTCACCTACGAGGGCACCCACGAGGTGCACACGCTGGTGCTGGGCAAGGCCATCACCGGCATCGACGCGTTCGGCTGAGGCCGGCGCGGACATCCGGTGGAAGCCGCGCCTCCCCTCGCTCCCGGATGGGAAGGAGGGGAGGGCACGGGAAGGAACGTCAGGACTGGGGGCTGCCTTCGCCGCTCGGCTCGCCAGACGGCTCGGAGGACGCTTCGGCGGACTCGCCGCCCTCCTCGGAGCCTTCCGCGGACGCCTCGGGCTCGTCGGGCGTCTCCACCGCGGTGCCGGAGGCCTCGGCGGCCTGCTGCGCCTTGAGCTCCTCGTCGTTCATGAAGCCGACGGGGTTCTCCTTGCGGTTGAAGAAGCGCACGGCCTTCTGCGACAGCGCGAACATCTGCTCGGCCGCGGCGGCGGGCACCAGCGAGTGCTCAATCTGCGCGGGCTCCGGACGCTCCACCACGCCCAGCTCGCCGTCCTCCAGCTGCTTGGCCTGCGCGGGGCTCAGCTCCATGCGGCGCAGCTTTCCCTTGCGCGTCATGAAGTAGAAGGCCGTCTCGCCCGGCTCCTGCGGCACCTGGGCGCCCAGCACCAGCTCGCGCAGGGCGCGGTCCAGCTCCACCTGCTTCTTGGACTCGGCGCGCTGGTAGGCCTTGGAGCCCGGCAGGGGCGGCAGCTTGGGGATGGGCTTCTCCGAGGGCACGCCCGGACGCACGTTGGCGCCGAACCCGCCCTGGGGACCGCCCCGGAAGCCTCCGCCCTGGCGCGGCGGACCGCCCGCACCCTGGCGCGGGGGACCTCCGGCGCCGCGCGGGGGGCCTCCACCGCCCTCACGGCGCGGCGGACCTCCGCGGTCATCGCGGCGCGGCGGGCCTCCGGCTGTCCGATTCTCATCACGTCCACGAGGGGCCGGGGCGCGTGGAGCGCTCCCCCGGTTGTCCTCCTGGCGCCGTGGCGCCGAGGGCATGGAGTCGGACTTCTTGGCCTGCTCCTCGGAGACGAGGCCCGCTTTCAACAACTTGTCTCGCAGGTTCTGCATGGGTTGGGCGTTCTATCCCTTGCACGGCTGCACGCAAGCCACCGCTTGCCGCTCATGTCCCCCCCACGTAACTTGCCGCCCCCGCCGTCCTGGTCGTGGAGGTTCCGTGAGAAGTCTGACGAAGTCCGCCGCCCTCGCCCTGGTCCTGGCAGCCGCCGGCTGCTCCGACCCCGTCGACAAGGCGGCCAAGGCCCGCATCTTCTCTCCGGAGGACCCGCCGAAGGTGGTGGCCTCGGCGAAGGAGAAGCTGCCGCCGGAGGACGTCGCGGACAACCCCCAGGTGTCGCGCCGCATCCTGGGCATGGACGCCGCGGAGGTGACCGAGCGGCTGGGCCCGCACTTCTTCCAGTCCACCCTCAGCTACGAGTGGGCCGGCCCCAACGGCAACAACCCGGTGAAGCTCACGGAGACGCGCTCCTTCCGCGCGGGCCCCGGCGGCGTCAACGGCGACTTCCACGGCGTCCTGGAGAACTCCCGGGACCAGGGCCTGGAGGTGATGCGCGTGAAGGGGCAGGTGTTCGCGCGCAACCGCTACGGCCCGTACCGCCAGCGCCTGCGCGACCGGGGCATGGCCGAGCGCACCCGCACGGAGCTGACGGGCGCCATCCGCGACTTCGACAGCCTCTTCCAGGGCCGCATCAAGCTCACCCCCGCGGGCACCGTCACCCACGAGGGGCGCACCGCGTGGAAATACAACGTCTCCCTGGGCGCGCCCCAGGAGGGCGGCGCCCCCAAGAAGATGCCCGCCGCCTTCTCCCCGAAGAACGCGGACGAGACGACGAAGCGCCGCGCCAACTTCTTCGCGCACCGGCTGCCCCGCTCGCTGGAGGGCGAGGTGCTGGTGGACGCGGCCACCTCCGTCGTCCTCAAGGCCCGGCTGGATGGCCGCATCGGCGTGCCCCAGGAGAAGACCCCGGAGGCCGCGGAGCTGCGCATGACGCTGGAGTCCAGCCTGACGGAGATTGGCAAGGACCCCGGGCTGCAGCCGCCCCAGGACTTCCTGCCGGACGCGGACAAGCCCCAGGGCATCGCGGACGCGCTGGACCACTTCGGCATCCCGCGCAACAAGGCCGGGGACTCGCCCGCCGCCCCGGGGGCCACGCCCGGCGCCCCGGACCCGGAGGACGAGGCCGAGGGCAACTGACGCACCTGTCGCACCTCGCCGGGCTGTGACGGCCGTGTCCTGCAAGGGCCGCGGCCTCCACCCGGCCCTCCCCGCAAGTGCCTGACGCGGCTGGGGAATCCCCCTGGCCCTGGCCTTGCTCCGGGGGGAGGCCATGTTCCGCTCCGCCCTCCCCCTGGCGTGCGCCGGGCTCGCACTCCTGGCGACCCCCGCCCTCGCTGAACCCGCCAACAACCTGGGCATCACCGTCGCGCCGCTGGGGGCCTACGTGCTCCAGGGGCGGACGGAGGCGGAGCGCACGGTGGGCTACAGCGCGGGCCTGGGC
>NZ_RAWL01000462.1:0-6568 GCF_003668885.1 Corallococcus sp. AB049A
GGCCGGCGTCACCGGAGCGGCGACGGGCTCCGGATCCACAGGCGGCATGAAGCCGACGACGGTCTTCTCCTCCGGCTCGTCCAGGCCGCCCAGCATGTCCAGCGAGTCATCGCTGCTGTCCGGCCCCAGCGAGTCCAGCGCGGAGATCTCCTCCAGGCCGGACGGGGTCTCCATCTCCTCCGGAGGCGCCACCACGGGCTCCTCGGGCGTGCCCGTCACGGGCTCGGACATGTCGCTGAAGGCGTCGTCGAGCATGTCCAGGTCTTCCCCGGCCACGGCGGGCTCTTCACCCGTGTCGACGGCGATCTCCTCGCCGAAGTCCGTCGAGGGCTCCTCGCCCAGCGAGTCCAGCGTGAGGCTCTCGTCCACCACCTCGTTGCTGACCGGCGGCTCCGGGAAGCCGATGACGCCGCCCACGCGATCAATCAGGACGTTCGCGTCCACCGGCTTCGCCACGTACTCGTCCGCGCGCGCCTTGAGCTTGCCGTGCGCCGCGAAGCCGTCCGGGTTGCCGATGATGACGATGGGCACCGTCTTCAGCTCGTCGTCCTTCTTCAGCTTGCCGCAGATGAGGTAGCCGTTCTGTCCCGCGGACAGGTCCACCGCGAGCACCACGAGGTCGGGGCGCTCGCGGCGGATCAGCTCCACGCTGCCCTTGCCGTCGCCCGTCGTCTGCGCGGAGAAGCCCCGCGCCTCCAGGGCCTGCTGCAGGGTGGTGGCGAGGGTGGCGTCGCTTTCGACGATCAGGATTCGCTTGGACATGAAGGGACGGCCATCCTGGGGGTGCGGCGCGCGGTGTGACGCCAAGAAGGACAGCAGCGGCGGCGCGCGAGAGTGAAGACGCCGTCGAGGCTATCGGCCATGCCTGGGACCGTCAATCTTCACACCGGGCGCAACGCCCGGTATTCAGTTGAGCAGGCGACCACGCAAGCCCTCGCTGGTGCGAGGGCTTCAGGGCTGTAGCGACACAGGCTGCACGCTCACCGCGGGCTTCACCTGCGCGGGGCGCACGAGCCCGTTGGAGCGGTGCTCCTGATCCCGCAGCATCTGCAGGATGGCCGCGTCGTCCAGGTCCGTCACCAGCTCGTAGGTGACGTCCTGATCACGCCACGTCACGACGTTGTACGCCTGGCTCGAGTCCACGGCGACGTTCTCCACCGTGGGGCCCTCGTCCTTGATAACCCGCTGGCCCGTCGCCGGATAGACGAACACGCCGATGTTGCGCTTGGGCTCGTTGGTGAGGCGGGGCTGCGTCTCGTAGCTGACGTAGACGACTTCCTGGCCGTTGAGCGTGGAGAAGCGCGCGCCCACGGGCCGCGCCTGCTGCAGGCGGGGCAGGGTGATGCGGTGCTCCACCTTGTCGTTGAACCACGCTTCGATCTGCTCCGGCGTGCCCGCGACGAACTCCAGGGGACGCTGGCGCGTGTGGCGCTGCACGGCCTCCAGGATGGTGGCCTTCTGCGCCTTGCCGGACTGGTACGTCATCCAGCCGCCGCTCACGGTCACCACCACCAGGGCCATGGCCCCGACGCGCAGCCACTGGCCCACCTGCGCGCGGCGGTGCTCGCGGTGCAGGCCGGACTGGATGCCCGCGCGCAGCGACGCCGGCGCGCGCGTGCCCTGGGCGGAGACAGCGTGCTTCGCCGCGCGGCGAAGCGTCTGACGCAGCTGCATCTCCTCGTCCACGCGCGCGACACACGCTTCGCAGCCTTCGAGATGCGACTCCACGTCGTGGCGTTCCTCGGGCTGGAATTCGCCGTCGAGGTACGGATACAGCAACCGCTCGAGTTCCTGGCAGGTCATGGGCGCTCGATGAGGTGGTCTGGAGGGGGATTGCGACGCCCCTCCAACCTCTTTCTAGCCTGCCTTCTTCCGGCGCCGGAACTCTTCCAGGTCCGCCGGGGCCTGGACCGGCTCACCGTCGTGCCGGAACACACCCTGGCCCTCCGCGTACTCGCGCAGCGTCTTCTGCAGGAGCTTGCGGCCGCGGAAGAGGCGGCTCATCACCGTGCCCACGGGGCACTCCAGGATCTCCGCGATCTCCTTGTAGGAGAACTCCTGGAGGTCCGCGAGGATGACCACCAGCCGGAAGTCGATGGGCAGCGAGTCGATGGCGCGCAGCACGTCGTCCGACAGGAGCCGGTCGAAGAAGTACTGCTCCGGGTTGGCCGCGAAGTCCGTCGCGTCCCGGCTCACGAAGCGCTCATGCACCGCTTCGCGCTCCACGCCCTCCACCACCGTGCGCTCCTTCACCTTGCGGCGATAGCGGTTGATGAAGGTGTTCGTGAGGATCTTGAAGAGCCAGGCCTTGATGTTGGTCCCGCGCTCGAACTTGTCGAAGAAGCGGTAGGCCCGCATGCAGGTGTCCTGCACCAGGTCCTCGGCGTCGCGCTCGTTCTTGGTCAACCGGAGCGCCGCTGAATAGAGCGGGTCCAGGTGCGCCAGCGCCAGCTCTTCGAATTCCTGCTTCGTCCGGTTGGGTTGCCTGAAGTCCAGCATCATGCTCCCGCCTTCCAGGGGCCCGAAATGATTGGGGAATGCGTCGCCTGCCTAACGGTCAATCTATGCACCGGAACAGACGGGTCAACAACGCTTTCCCCTGCCACGCCGCCCGCATGCCCGCTTCTGGAGTGCGGAGACGTCCGGCGGGATCATTTATTCCTCAGGGTGGGAACCGGACGTCCCACCCGTCCCAGGGTCCGATGCCGACAACCGGCCAGCACGTGGCTGGCCGGCTGTGGGGCAGGCGGCCTTCAGCTCACTTCTTGCCGCTGAGGGCGTCCATCAGGGGCACGTAGTCGTACCCCATGTCCTTGGCGACGGCCTCGTAGGTGATGTGGCCGTTGTAGGTGTTGATGGCGCGCTGGAGGGCGCGGTCGGACTTCACGGCCTCCACCAGGCCCAGGTCGGCGATCTTCCGCGAGTAGGGGCGGGTGGTGTTGGTGAGCGCGAAGGTGGACGTCTGGGGCACCGCGCCGGGCATGTTCGCCACGCAGTAGTGGACGACGTCGCTCACGGTGAAGGTGGGGTTGTCGTGCGTGGTGGGCTTGCAGGTCTCGATGCAGCCGCCCTGGTCCACCGCCACGTCGACGACGACGGAGCCGGGCTCCATCTCACCAATCAGCTCGCGCGACACCAGCTTCGGGGCCTTGCCGCCGGGGATGAGCACGCCGCCGATGACGAGGTCCGACTCGCGCACGGTGCGCGCGATGGACTCCGTGTCCGAAGCCAGCGTCTGCGCGCGGCCGAGGAACACGTCGTCCAGGTAGGTGAGGCGCTCCAGGTTCACGTCCAGGATGGTCACTTCCGCGCCCATGCCGACGGCGACCTTGGCGGCGCACAGGCCCACCACGCCACCGCCGATGACGGCCACGCGGCCGCGGCGCACGCCGGGCACGCCGCCCAGGAGGATGCCCTTGCCGCCGTGGGCCTTCTCCAGGCACGCGGCGCCGACCTGGATGGCCATCTTGCCGGCCACCTCGGACATGGGCTTGAGCAGCGGGAGGCTGCCGTCATCCAGCTGCAGCGTCTCGTAGGCGACCGCGGTGACCTTCTTCTTGATGAGCGTCTTGGTCAGCTCCGGGTCCACGCCGGCCAGGTGGAAGTACGTGTAGACGATCTGCCCGGGCTGCATGCGCTCGTACTCGGGCGCGATGGGCTCCTTCACCTTGCAGACCATCTCCGCGCGCTTCCACACTTCATCCGCGCTGGAGATGATCTGCGCGCCGACGCGCTGGTACTCCGAATCCGGGATGCCGGAGCCGACGCCAGCGTTCGTCTCGACCAGCACCGTGTGCCCCGCCATGGTGAGCGCGCGCACGCCCGCAGGCACCATGCCGACACGGTACTCGCGGGTTTTGATCTCCTTGGGGACTCCGACGATCACGACTGCCTCCGACGAATGGGGGACTGCCTGGAAAACGTGGCGGACCCATAGACCAGGGCATGAGCGCTTTCAAGGCGCGCACGGGCGAGGAAAGGGACCGGCCGTGATGGGCCTCATTCATCCATCCACATGACGCGAGGCGTTGGACGCAGGCCGGCCCACCCGTGTTAGTTAACGGCGCATGACGCACGCGCCGAAACTGCTCTTCGCGGACCCCAAGGGCCGGGTCATGGAGCATCCCTACCTCATCGCCACCCTGCGCAGCGGCGAGGAGCTGGTGCCCCCGCAGGACAAGCCCATCGCCCTGCCAGCGGCCGGGCGCCTGGTGCACCTGCCCGGCCGCCTGCCCGTGGGGCTCAACCCGGACTCCGGCGAGCTGGAGCTGGTGCGCGAGATGAAGGTGGGGGGAAAGACCTTCGTGCCCAATGCGGTGGGCGCGCTCCTGCCCCCGGGCTACACGCGCACGTTCCTGCCGGGTGAGGTGAAGGGCAGCGGGCCGGTGCTGCCGCAGTGGGCGTACACGGCGGCGGCGTGGGGAGAGAAGGGGCCGCTCGCGTGGGCCATCCACACCGACCGGCGCTCGCACTGGGAGCCGGAGTCGTACTCCACGCCGGAGCTCAAGGGCCTGGTGACGGCGCACATGAAGCGCTTCCCGGACAGCCGCGTGCTCAAGCAGCTGAAGACGTGCGCGCTCCTGTACCGGTGCTTCACGTCGCAGAACATCTTCTATGCGCGCGACGAGGGCGCCATCCCCGCGTCGGTGATGTGCAACGCGAGATGTGTGGGCTGCATCTCGGATCAGCCCGCGGACGGCCCGCCGGCCTCGCACGAGCGCATGGATGACGGCCCCTCCGCGGAGGAGATGGCGGCCATCGGCCTGTACCACCTGGAAAACGCGCCGGGCCGCACCATGGTGAGCTTTGGCCAGGGTTGCGAGGGCGAGCCGCTCACGCGCTGGAAGTTCATCGCGGAGTCCATCCGGCTGATGCGCGAGAAGACGGACAAGGGCTCCATCAACATCAACACCAACGCCAGCCTCACGCACGGGCTCAAGGCGCTGCTGGACGCGGGCCTGGACGCCGTGCGCGTGTCGCTCAACTCCGCGTCCAAGGGGCTCTACGAGGCCTACTACAAGCCGGTGAAGTACGGCTGGGAGGACGTGGAGGCGTCCATCGCGCTGGCGCGTGAGCGGGGCGCGTACCTGGCGCTCAACCTGCTCCTGTTCCCCGGCGTCACCGACCGCGAGGGCGAGGTGCAGGCGCTGGAGAACCTGGTGCGCAAGTACCGCGTGGATCAGGTTCAGACGCGCTCGCTGTGCATTGATCCGCTCCAGTACCTGGAGGTCGCGCGCGGCGTGGGCGCGGGTGGCGAGCCGGTGGGCATCCGCACGCTCCTCAACCGGCTGAAGGCGGCGCGGCCGGGGCTCATCATCGGCAACTTCGCGCGCGGCCTGGACGAGCGGGAGAACGCCGCCGGCACACCGGAGGTTTGACCGTCCGGGAGGGAAGGGCTACGCAGCAAGGCATGTCCGCTTCCTCCCGTTCCGCGTTCCGCGTTGCCGTCCTCTGTCTCTCCTCCGGCGCCGTCCTCGGTGCGTGCAGCAAGGCGCCCGAGGAGCCGGAGTTCGATCACGGCCTCAAGAAGCCGCTCGTGCGCAAGCTGCGCGAGGAGCTGGCGGAGTCGCCCTGCGACAAGGCCAAGGCGCAGCAGCTGGGGCAGCTGCTCCTGGACACCGGCGACCTGAAGGGCCTCACCCGCGTGACGGACACGTTCGGTGAGAAGTGCGGCCCCAACGTCGTCCTGCTCCAGCTGGCGTACACGGCCAACGCGCGCGCCGGGGAGAAGGAGCTGGCGCTCAAGGCCGCCACCGCGCTGACCACCGCGCAGCCGGACAACGCGAGCTATCACGTGTGGCGCGGCCTCTCGCTGGAGGCGCTGGGGCGCACGGAGGAGACCGCGGCGGCGCTGCAGAAGGCCTTCGACCTGCAGCCCGGCCAGCGCCCCATCCTCAACTCGCTGGTGAAGACCTACGACTCGCTGGGCAAGTCCTGCGAGGCGCTGGCCGCCTACCAGCGCTTCGTGGAGAGCGCGAAGCCCTCCGAGGCGAAGTCCGCGGAGGTCCAGGCCCAGCTTCAGGAGCGGGCCGCGAAGACGAGCTGCCCGGCCCAGGAGCCCGCGCAGCCCGAGGCCGCGGCGAAGCCCTGAGGCGAGCGGTGACTACTCGGCGCCAGGGGGCATCAGCTCCTTGGCGACGAGGTTGCCCATGACGGCGTCCTTGGGGATGTAGCCGTCGGCGCCGGCCTCGCGGCAGATGCGCTGGAGCTCCTCGACGTTCTCACCGGAGCACAGCAGCACCTTGATGCCCTTGAAGAGGCTGTTCGTCTTGATGAAGCGGCAGAACTGCTCGCCGTTCACGTTGGGCATGCGCACGTCCAGCAGCACCAGGTCCGGGCGCGTCTGCTTCTTCAGGATGATCTTCGTGGCCTTGTCCGCGGTGTCCGCGACGTGGACCTCGAAGCCCTTGGACACCAGGTCCGCTTCGATGATCCGCGCCGTCATCTCACTGTCGTCCACGATGAGGATGCGCGGCTTGCGCCCCCCGGCGGCCACCGGGGCCTTGGGGAGTCCGCCGGAACCCGTGGCGGGTGCGGCCGGAGCCGCGGCGGGCGCAGGGGCGGCGGC
>NZ_RAWL01000463.1:0-6476 GCF_003668885.1 Corallococcus sp. AB049A
GGTCACCCACTGGCGATTCTCAATGGATGGAAAGGTTGGGGCAGCTATCATCCGCATTTGAAGAGTGTCAAGGTCAACAGACTCCGGGGCACGCCCCAATCGCGCCCCGAGTCCGGGCCCTACCCGCCCTGCATGCGGACCACGATGACGCTGATGTTGTCGTCGCCGCCGCGGTCGTTGGCCAGGTCGATGAGGTGCTTGGGCACCTCATCCAGGTTCGCGTGGCGCGCGACGGCGTCGTGGATCTCCCGGTCCTCGAGCATGTTCGCGAGGCCGTCCGAGCAGAGCAGGAACACGTCACCGGGCTCGGAGACGAGTCCCATGACGTCCACCTGGACCTCCTCCTCGAAGCCGACGGAGCGGGTGATGATGTTCTTGTACCGGGAGTGCTTGGCCTCTTCCGGTGTGATCATCCCCGCTTTTATCTGCTCGTTGACCAGCGAGTGGTCCTCGGAGATCTGCTGGATGAGGTCCCCGCGGATGAGGTACGCGCGACTGTCGCCCACGTGGGCGAAGAAGGCGTGCTCGTCGCGGACCACCAGGGAGATGACTGTCGTGCCCATGCCGGACAGGCGCGCGTCATCCTGGGCGGTGAGGTAGATGGCCTGACAGGCCTTCTCCACCGCGCCCCGGAGCGCTTCCGGTATGGGCGAATCCTGGAGGTTGGGAACGCTGACGAAGGGGTTGTCTCGCCCTTCACGCGCGCGCCTCAGCTCCTTGTCGATGGTCTCGACGGCGATGCGCGACGCGGTACCGCCACCCGCGTGCCCACCCATGCCGTCCGCCACGACGTAGAGCTGGAGCTCATCGTCAATGAGGAAGCTGTCCTCGTTGTGATTGCGCTTGCGCCCGACGTCCGTCAGGCCAGCGGAGATGACTTTATGGCGGGGGGCCGCGGTCTGCCCTGCGGTGCTGGACACGCGCCGGATGCTATGTGAGCCCATTAGTGGGGGCAAGGACGCGCGCGAAAACTCGCGGTGCGTCATGCCCCTCCCCCTGGGTCACCCCTACCTTGTAGGCCCCCATTTCAGGCCGTCCGGCGAAGCCGCCCCCGGGGGCTATTGCCTTCCGGGCCGGATTCCCGGCGCGCCCGGGGCGTGGCCCGGTGGGCCGAGCGCACCAGCGCCTCCGCCGCGCCCAGCGCCTCGCGCGTCACCTCCACGCCGGACATCATGCGCGCCAGCTCCTGGGTGCGCTCGGCGCCCGCCGCCAGAGGGAGAACCTGGGACACGGTGCGCTCGCCCTTCACGCTCTTCTTGATGAGCAGGTGCGCGTCCGCGTAGGCCGCCACCTGGGGCAGGTGCGTGATGCAGAGCACCTGACGGTGGGAGCTGACCTCGCGAATCATCCGGCCCACCACGTCCGCGATGGCGCCGCTGACGCCCGCGTCCGCTTCGTCCAGGATGTAGCAGCCGCACGCGTCGCTGTCCGCCAGTGCACGTTTGAGCGCGAGCAGCAGGCGGCTCGCCTCACCGCCCGAGGCCACCTTGGCCAGGGGCCGCGCCGGTTCACCCGGGTTGGCGCTGAAGAAGAACTCCACTTCGTCCAGGCCGTCCGGACGCAAGCTCTCCCCGGGGGTCACGCGGACCTCGAAGGCGGCCTTGCCCATGGCCAGCCCGCCCAGGCCCTCGCGCACCTGCTGGGAGAAGGCCCCGGCGGACGTCTTGCGCGCGCGGGACAGCGTCAGCGCCGCCTTGCGCGCCCGCTCCTCCACGCGCTTCCGCTCCTGGTTCAGCTCCTCCAGGATTTCGCGCCGGTTCTCCAGCGTGCCCAGCTCCGTCTCCAGCTCGCCGCGCTTCTTGAGGACGCCGTCCAGCGTGGTGCCGTGCTTGCGGCACAGCCGCTTGAGCGCGTCCAGCCGCTCCTCCACCTCCCCCAGCCGCCCGGGGTCGGACTCCAGCCCCTCCACGTACCGGTTGAGCAGGCGCGAGGCCTCCTCCAGTTCCGACAGCGCGGTGCTGAGCGACTGCGCCACGGGCGCGAGCGTGGCGTCGCACTTGACGCCCTCGTGCACGAGCCCCAGCGCGCGCCCGACGATTTCGACCGCGGACGGCGCTTCGCCCGACACCAGCACTTCGGCTTCCGCGCCCTGGCGCTTGAGCTTCTGCGCGCTGCCCAGCCGCCGGCGCTCCGCGTCCAGCTTCACGTCCTCGCCGGACTCCGGGTCCAGGCGCGTGATTTCGTCCAGCTGGAAGCGCAGGAACTCCGCGCGCTCGCGCACCTTGGCGTCGTCTCCGCCCAGCGCGTCCATGCGCGAGTCCACTTCACGCAGGTTCGCCCACTCGCGGCCGTACGCGGCCAGCGTCTCCTCCAGGCCGCCATACTTGTCCAGGAGCACCCGGTGCAGCCCGGAGTCGAAGAGGCTGACGTGCTCATGCTGGCCGGCGATGTCCACCGCGCCGCGCGTGAGCTTGCCCAGCACGCCCAGCGTCACCAGCGCGCCGTTGACGTAGACCTTTCCGCGCCCGGTGCGCCCGAGCACGCGGCGCACGAGCACCTCCTCTCCCAGGTCCGGGAGGCCCAGTTCCTCCAGGCGCGCGGCCAGCACCGGTGTCCGGGCGAACACGCCCTCCACCGCCGCGTCCTCGCAGCCCGCACGGATGACGTCCGCATCCGCCCTGCCCCCGAGCAGGAGGCCCAGCGCGTCCACCAGAATGGACTTGCCGGCCCCCGTCTCACCCGTGAGGACGGTGAGGCCCGCGCCGAACGCGACCTCCACCTCCTCAATCACCGCAACGTTCGTAATCCGAAGACCCAGCAGCACCTGCGCCCTCCGCGGTCCGTACGACGGCCCCAATACCTGAACACCCTAGCAGGTCCTGATGACACTGCACAGGTGTTCGGGTCGGGCGGACGGTGGGAGGGCGAGTGGGAGGGCGTGGCCTGTTGGCGCCACAACCATCTCCCACTCTGGAAGGCGCCCCTAAATCTCGGTGAACAGCTCCTGGATGTCCTGTTCGGTGAGGGTCCTGCCCATGTCGTCCCCGTCCGTGCCGAGCACGCCGGCGGCGAGTTCGCGCTTGCGACGCTGGAGGCTCAGGATCTTCTCCTCCACCGTGCCGCGGGTGATCAGCTTGTAGCTGATGACCGCGCGCGTCTGACCGATGCGGTGCGTACGGTCCGTGGCCTGGTCTTCCACGGCGGGGTTCCACCACGGGTCGAAGTGGATGACGTAGTCCGCGGCGGTGAGGTTCAAGCCGGTGCCGCCCGCCTTGAGGCTGATGAAGAAGAGCGGCGGGCCGTCAGGGCGGTTGTACTCGTCCACCTTGCCCATGCGGTCCTTGGTGCGGCCGTCCAGGTAGAGGTAGCGCAGGCCCTTCTTGTCCGCCTCCTGCTTCAAGAGCTCCAGCATCTCCGTGAACTGGCTGAAGACGAGCGCGCGGTGGCCTTCCGCCACCAGGTCCGCGACCAGTTCCATGAAGCGCTCGAGCTTCGCGCTGGGCGGCAAGAGCGTGCCGGGCGGCATCTTGAGCAGGCGCGGATCGCAGCACACCTGACGCAGGCGCATGAGCGCCGCGAGGATGGAGACGCGGCTGCGCTTGAAGCCCACCTTCTCGATGGACTCGTTCACCTTGCGGCGGCTCTCCTCCAGCACCTCGCGGTAGAGCGCGGCCTGGCCGGGCTCCATCTCGCACCACGCGACGCTCTCCGTCTTCGGCGGCAGGTCCTTGGCCACCTCCGTCTTGAGGCGGCGCATGATGAAGGGCTGGATGCGGCGGCGCAGCCGGTCCTTGGCGGTGGCGTCGTTGGCCACCTGGATGGGCTGCTCGTAGCGGTCGCTGAAGCCCTCCGCGCTGCCCAGGAAGCCGGGCATCAGGAAGTCGAAGATGCTCCAGAGCTCCGACAGGCGGTTCTCCAGCGGCGTACCGGTGAGCGCCAGGCGCGTCTCGCTGGGCAGCGACTTGCACGCCTGCGCGGTGGCGCTGTCCGCGTTCTTGATGTTCTGCGCCTCGTCCAGGATGACGTAGCGGAAGCCCACCTGGGACAGCTGCTCCAGGTCGCGGCGCACCAGCGCGTACGACGTGAGCACCAGGTCCATGCCCTTGAGGTCCTCGGCGCGCTCGCGGCGGTCCTGCCCGTGCCACACCATGGCCTTGAGGCCCGGCGTGAAGCGCTCCGCCTCGCGCTCCCAGTTGGCGAGCACGCTCGTGGGCGCGACCACCAGGGACGGCTTGCGGCCTTCGTCGTTGGCCACCTTCTGCATGAGGCTCAGGGACTGGATTGTCTTTCCGAGCCCCATGTCGTCCGCGAGGATGCCGGACAGCCCGTGGCGCCGCAGGAACCAGAGCCAGGACAGGCCCGCCTCCTGGTAGTGGCGCAGCGTGGCCTGCAGGCCTTCCGGCACGGCCACCTTCGGCACGCCGGAGGACTCGCGCAGGGCCAGCATGGCCTGGCGGGCCTTGGCCTCCACCTCGGTGAACTCACCCAGGTCCGCGAGCAGGTCCAACGCCACCGCCTGGTGCAGCGGCAGCCGCGTGCGCGTGCGGCCCGGCATGGCGCCGGCCTCCTCCAGGAGGTCCGCCACGCGCTTGATCTCCGCGACGTCCGCCTCCGCGAAGGAGCCGTCCTTCAGCGGCACGAACTTGCGGCCGGAGTCCAGCCACATGCGCACCGCGCCCAGGTCCACGGCCTGGTCGTCGGTGACGAACTCCGCGTCCAGGTCGAACCACTGCACGCCGCTCATGCCCACGCGGATGCGCGGCTTGAGCTTCGGGCGCAGCCGCACCTTGGGCGCCTGCACGCCGTAGCGCTCCCACTCCGCGGGCAGGCTGGCCAGGCCACGCGCCCAGAACTCCAGGGCCACGTCACCCGTCGCGTCGAACGCCTGCGCGGCCTGATCAAACCGCAGCCCCTGGTCGAGCAGCAGCTTGCCCGCGGCGCGCTCCACCTCGTCGCGGCGGCGGTAGAGCTTGCGCGCGTCCTCGCCCACGCCGCTGGCGTAGCCCAGGTGCGTGGCCGTGGGGGACACCGCCACGGTCGTCTGGCCATACCTCGCGGCCAGCTGCACCTTCACGCGCTCCGCGGCGCCCTCCAGCGTGAGGACGAAGCGCGGCTCCACCGACTCGTCCACTTCGATGTCGTCCGCCTTCAGCGACATGCGGAAGCGCGGCAGGTGCGCCGCGAAGAACGTCAGCACCCGGTCCAGCTGCCCGGACGGGAAGGCCATGGTCGGTTCCAGCAGCCACTTGCGCAGCAGGCGCGGCGGGAAGTCCGGCTCCACGGCGTGGAGGTTCTGCGCCTGGATGACGTACGTGCGCCGGCCCGCGAGCACGATGACGTCCTTGAGCGGGTAGCCCACGCCATCCGGGAACAAGAGTTCAATCTGCGCGGTGGCGCCATCCGGACGCGACTCCAGATGGATCTGCGGCCGCACGGGCTGTTCCATGTAGACCAGCGGCGTGCCCCGGTAGATGACCCGGCGCTGGCGCAACAGCTCCAGCACCTCGCACAGGTCCTCGTCGGAGAGGACGATGCGCGAGTCGTAGCGGTGCTCATGGCGCGACAGCACCATGAAGATGCGCTCGTCCGCGGGCGCGATGCGGCTGCCCGCCTGGAGCAGGCGCTTCACGTGCACGGGGCCCTTGGTCTGCGCGTCCTGACGGCGCACGTCCACGACCCAGTGGCGGCCGTTGGAGCCACCCGCGCCGGTGTTGGCGGGGGTGAGCCGGTAGAGGAACTCGTAGTCGGGCAGCGACGACAGGCCCAGCCAGCTCTCCACCTTGGCGAGCGCGGGCAGGCTGACGCCTTCCATCCCGGGCACACCGCCCGGGGGAATCTCCTCCTCGTCGTCCGGTCCCAGGTCCTCGGGTTCGGGCGGCGGAGGAGGCGGCGCCGCGGCCTTCTGCGGCGGGGGCGGCGGCCTGAAGCGGGCCGCGTAGATGAGTGCCACGGCGACCACGTGCTCGCAATGCGGGCCAGTGGTGTTCCACACCGGGCAGGTGCAGGAGGAAACGACTTTTCCCTCTCCTGGAATCAGGGCCACGTCGTAGCGCTCGCCGGACGGACCCGCGACCTGCGCGCGGATGCGTTCGGGTTCACGCGTGAGGCCGAAGACGCGGCGGCCTTCGGCCACCTCGCGGCCTTTCTTGAACGTGGCGGGCTGGACCTCGGCCTTGAGGGCGCGGAGCCAGAGTCCGTCCTGGGGGGAGAGGGGGTCTCGGGTGTCAGCGGTGGTTTGCACGGCTTGCAAGGCCCCAGACTCCTTGGTCGGGGGGAACCGCCTCGCTTAACACAGTGAGGGGCTCCCCGCGCGCGGGAAAAAATACGGCGTCCGCCAGCCGATGCGGCCGGGCGGCGCGAAGCTGTGAGATCATCAACGTCCGCCATGTCCGGGTCCCGTCCCAGTCCGCCCACACTCCGGCCGTTGCCCCTGGGACCCTGCGTCCGGGGGCCTGTCAGGCCGGCTGTCACCCCGGCCGGGTACCTTGGATGCCTCCAGGTCCACCCCGGGTGTCATCCCCCGGGCTGAAAAACGC
>NZ_RAWL01000464.1:0-6430 GCF_003668885.1 Corallococcus sp. AB049A
GGTGACGGGAGTCAGCGGCTTCCGGGTGGCGGGGGTGAGGACCATGGAGGAACTCCAGAAGGGGAGGGCTGCGAGCACCGCGATGCGCCACCCCATTGCGTCCCGCATGCCAGCGCCGTCGCCCCCGGGCCGCCCCTGATTCCAGGGGTTTGTATCCCACCCTGTGCGCACGCCCTGATGACGGGCGTTGGCCGCTGATGACGACCGTCACCAGGCAGGCGTCCTGGGTTGACGCGGCGCGGAAGGATGTTCGGAGCGGGCGAGGGCCGGCGGTAGACTCGCGGCCCACGGCCCATGACGAAGAGAGACACCGGAAGGCGAAGCGCAGGCACCGGCTCCATGGACTCCGCGCGCTCGGGCGCCGGGACGGGACGGGGCTCGGGATACGGAACGGGCCCCCGGCCTCGCCGCGCGGAGGACGTGCCTCCGGTTCCCCAGGTGGGCCGCTACCTGCTGCTGCGCAAGCTGGGGCAGGGCGGCATGGGCGTGGTGTACGCCGCCTATGACCCGGACCTGGACCGCAAGATTGCCCTGAAGCTGCTGCACCCGAACGCCAACCGGGACAATGAAGAGGCGCGCTCCCGGCTATTGCGCGAAGCGCAGGCCATGGCGCGCGTCTCCCACCCCAACGTCATCCCCGTCTTCGACGTGGGCATGTGGGGCGACCAGGTCTTCGTCGCCATGGAGCTGGTGGAGGGCGGCACGCTGGGCTCGTGGCTGAAGGAGGCGAAGCCCTCCTGGCGCGAGGTGCTGGAGCGCTACCTCCAGGCGGGCCGGGGCCTGCAGGCCGCGCACGCGGCGGGGCTGGTGCACCGCGACTTCAAGCCCGCCAACGTGCTGGTGAGCCACGCGGGCCGCGTCTACGTGACGGACTTCGGGCTGGCGCGGCAGGTGGGGGAAGGGCCGGAGACCGCGGCCTCGCCGGAGGAGGCCCAGGTGCTGGAGTCCTCCGACCGGCGCATGCTGGACACCACGCTCACGGAAGCGGGCCTGCTGGTGGGCACGCCCAACTACATGTCCCCGGAGCAGTTCCGGGGCACGCAGCTGGACGCGCGCACGGACCAGTTCAGCTTCTGCGCGGCGCTCTACGGCGCGCTCTACGGCACGCGCCCCTTCGACCCCGGCAGCATCAAGGCCTACGTGTCCGCCAGCCGCAGCGCGGAAGTGGAAGCGGACGGCACCGCGTCGCTGGGCGGCACGCAGTCCCTGAACGCTGGTCCCGCGAAGCCCGCCCCCGTCATCTCGCCGCCGCCCGCGCTCATCCGCGAGCCGCCGCGCGACGCGAAGGTGCCCGGCTGGGTGCGCCAGGCGGTGCTGCGCGGACTGTCGCTGGACGCGGACGCGCGCTTTGCCTCCATGCAGGCCCTGCTGGACGCGCTCTCCCAGGAGCAGCGCCACGGACAGCGCAAGCGCTGGCTGGGCGCGGCGGGCGCGATGACGACCGCGCTGGCGGTGGCGGGCGGCGTGGCGTGGCAGCAGTCCCAGGTGTGCACGGACGCGGGCGCGCTGATGGACACCGTGTGGACGCCGGACGCGAAGGCGAAGCTGGAGTCCGCCTTCCGCGCCACCGGCAAGCCCTTCGCGGAAGGCATGGCCTCCCGCGCGGTGCAGGTGCTGGGGCAGTACGCGGACGCGTGGAAACACCAGCGCGTCCAGGCGTGTGAAGAGGCGCGCGTGAGCGGCGTGAAGCCGGAGGAGCAGCTGGACCGGCAGGTGGTGTGCCTGGAGCGCCGCCGCAAGGACCTGCGCGCCACGGTGGACCTGCTCGCGAGCGCGGACGCCGCCATGGTCGCGAAGTCCGTGGACATGGTGCACGCGCTGCCCGCGCTGCACGAGTGCGAGGACGTGGAGGGCCTGGCCGAACAGCAGCGCCGCCCCTCCGACCCCGCCCTGCGCGACACCATCGAGGCGCTGGAGGACCAGCTGTCGGAGGTGCGCGCGCAGGTGGACGCGGGCCGCTACCCCGCGGCGCTCGCGGCGGTGAAGGCGCTGGAGGCGCCGGTGGAGAAGACGGGCTATCTGCCGCTCAAGGCGGAGATGCGCTTCCACCTGGGCTGGCTCCAGGAACAGACGGGCCAGTCGCCGGAGGCCTCCCGCCTGCTGTCGCGCGCGGTGTTCGACGCGGAGGCGGGCAGGGCGGACCGGCTGAAGGTCGCCATCCTCAACAAGCTGCTCTACGTGGAGGACGGCCAGAAGCACTACGACCCGGCGGCGAACTGGGGCGAACTGGCGGAGGCCACCCTCCAGCGCCTGGGCGGCGAGCCCGTGCTCCAGGCCGACGTGAAGGTGAACCAGGCCAACCTCGCCATGTCCCAGGGCCACATGGAGGAGGCCCGAGCGCGGCTGGAGGAGGCGAGCGCCCTCTACGACAAGGCGCTGCCCCCCGAGCACCCCAAGCGCGCGCGGGCCCTCTTCCTCCTGGGCCGGCTGGTGCTGGGCACGGGCGACGCGAAGGGGGCGGTGCCGCTCCTGGAGGCGTCGCTCGCGAAGACCGAGGCGGCCGTGGGCCCGGTGCACCCGGACATGGCCAACCGGCACGGCCTGCTGTCCCTGGCCCTGCGCGACGCCGGTCAGCCCAAGCGCGCGCTGCCGCACGCCCAGGCCGTGGTGGACCTCTTCAAGAAGCTCCACGGCGACAAGAGCGCCCAGGTGGCGGAGGCGCTGGACGAATTGGGCATGTGCCAGCTGGGCATGAAGCGCTACGACGACGCGCTCAAGACCTACGAGCAGGCCGTGGCCCTCAAGCGCGAGCTCTTGCCCGAGGGCGACGAGGGCCTTCAGCCCTCCTACGACGGCGTGGGCCAGGCGCTGCTGGGCCTGGGCCGGGCGCGCGACTCCGTGGCGCCGCTCCAGCTGGCGGTGTCCTTCGCCTCCGCGCCCCCGGACGCGCTGGCGGAGTCCGGCTTCGCGCTGGCGCGGGCGCTGTACCAGACGGGCCAGTCACCAGGGCTTCGGGCGCAGGCCCGCGGCGAGGCCACCCGCGCAAGGGCGCGCTTCAGCGAGTCCGGCATGGACGACCGCGTGGGCGAGGTGGACTCGTGGCTTCAGACGCTGCCCGAGGAGTCCCCGCGCCCGCCTGCCCGCAAGCCGGGCCGGGGCCGGCGCAGGTAGGACGTCACGCGCGGCTGCTGGCGACCCAGGCGGGGCGTGCTAGCGTCCCGCGCCGTGTCGCTGCCACCAGACGAGGACGAGGCGCTCCTGGATGCCACGGCCACCCTGAACCGGGGCCGTGCGGGACAGGTGCGGATGGTGCTCCGGGTGCTTTCCGGCGCGGAGGCCGGCAAGGCCCACCCGCTCAAGCAGGGGACGTACACCGTGGGCAAGGCGCCCACGTGTGACATCGTCCTCTCCGACAAGGCCGTCTCGCGCCAGCACCTGAAGCTGGAGGTGCATGACGAGCACGTCGTCGCCACGGACCTGGGCTCGCACAACGGCTCGTTCGTGGAGGGGCTGCGCTTCACCGCCATGGAGCTGCGCCCCGGCAGCGTCATCACCCTGGGCACCACCGAATTGAAGCTGGTGCCGGAGGACACGCGCGAGCGTTCGCTGCCCCTGTCCTCGAAGGACCGCTTCGGCGCGCTCGTGGGCCAGAGCCGCAAGATGCGCGAGGCCTTCACCGTGCTGGAGCGCCTGGCGCCCGGCGGCGCGGACGTCCTCATCCACGGCGAGACGGGCACCGGCAAGGACCTGTGCGCGGAGGCCATCCACCAGCAGAGCCCGCGCGCCAAGGGCCCCTTCGTCATCGTGGACCTGGCGGGCGTGCCCTCCACCCTCATCGAGTCCGAACTCTTCGGCCACGTGAAGGGCTCCTTCACCGGCGCCCAGGCCGACCGCGCGGGCGCCTTCGAGCGCGCGCAGAACGGCACCGTCTTCCTGGATGAGATTGGCGAGCTGCCCCTGGAGCTGCAGCCGCGCCTCTTGCGCGTGCTGGAGCGCCGGCAGGTCAAGCGCGTGGGCGGCAACGACTACTTCACGGTGAACGTGCGCGTGGTGGCCGCCTCGCACGTGAACCTGGAGCAGGCCGTCAACCAGGGGAAGTTCCGCCGGGACCTCTTCCACCGGCTCGCCGTGCTGCGCGTCACGCTGCCCGCGCTGCGCGAGCGCCCGGAGGACATCCCGTACCTCATCGACCACATGCTCAAGCAGATGGGCCGGCCGCAGAGCGCGCTGTCGGACCAGACGCGCGCCTTGCTCATGCAGTACCCCTGGCCCGGCAACGTGCGCGAGCTGCGCAACGTGGTGGAGCAGGTCGTCAACCTGGGCGAGGAGGCCCTGCCGGACCTGGAGGCGCCCCCGGGCGCGGACGGCCGCAGGGGCCCGGACCTGGACCTGCCCTTCAAGGAGGCCAAGGAGCACCTCATTGAAGTCTTCGAGCGCGACTACCTGAAGAACCTCATCGAGCGCTGCGAGGGCAACATCTCCCGGGCTTCCCGAGAGGCGGACATCGATCGTGTCTACCTTCGGAAACTCCTGCGCAAGCACGGGTTGGATCCGTCCGGGGACCCTTAACACGGAGCGGCACCCGGGGTAGGATGGCATCCCTCATCCCCCCCTCCGGAGACGCTACCGTGAGCGTGAACCTCTCTTCCAACCTCCTCCGTACCTTCCAGCAGCTGGCGGAGGTGAAGCCGTCCGCCCTCCCGCAGCAGACCGCGCAGCAGGTCGGGTTGCCGGAGGAGAAGGTCGTCTCGCAGGTGGAGGGCGCGCCCACCCCCGTCCAGACGGAGCAGGCCACGGACGCCTTCTCGGCGGTGCAGGCCCTCAACCAGGCGTGGGCGAACCGCTTCCAGGTGAACGCGGGCGCCTCCGCGCAGGAGCTGGGCGTCACGGGCGCGCTGGCGAACGCGCCCCAGGCCCCGGAGATTGGCGGCTGGGACACCGCGGCGGCCGACCCCGAGGTCGTCAAGCAGACCAACGCGAACGACTGCGGCGCCGCCGTGGCGGTGATGCTGGGCAAGGAGATTGGCACCAGCAAGGCGCAGCCCACGTCGGACAAGGAAAAGATGGCCGCGCTGGAGTCGCGCTTCACGCAGGGCCAGGGCACGTCGCCGCATGAGCTGTCCAACATGCTGGCGAACCAGGGCACGAAGGTGACCCAGACGTCGTCCAAGCTCGACACGAAGGCCCTGGATGACGCGCTCGCGCGCGGCGCCAAGGGCGCGGTGATGGTGGACTCCTGCCTGGTGGACCCCACGACGAAGCCGGGCGAGACGGGCCGCGCGCACTGGGTCTCCGTGGAGGGCAAGGACGACCAGGGCCGCTACCTGCTCAAGGACCCCAGCACCGGCTCCAAGATTCCGGTGGACGCGCAGCGGCTGGCGGACTCCATGGAGATCTCCTGGAACCAGCACCAGGGCGGCGGGCAGATGATCGTCGAAAGCGCGCAGGGCATGTCGGAGGCCCAGGCCGCGCAGGAGGGCGGGCTCAAGGCCGTCGCGCTCGGCAACACGGATGGCGGCGGCTCGCGCGCCATGGGCAACTTCGGCCGCGAGTCCTCATGAGGGACTGAGGGCCGCGCGCCTCACCGCTTCAGACGGTGAGGTGCTGCACGGCCTGGAGCCGGAGCAGCTGACGCGCCAGCGCCTGCACCTGCTCCACCTCCTGCTCCCCCATCACCTTGCGCAGCGCCAGCTTCTTGTCCGTGGAGGCTCGCAGGAGCAGCGCGCGCAGCTGGGGGTTGGAGAGCAGCGGGTTCAGCTGGCGCAGGTGGCCCACCAGCGCGCCCAGCTGGGGCAGGGTGAGGCCCGCCACCATCACCTGCGTCGCGGTGCCCTCGTCCGGAGTCTGGCTGGTGGCCAGCATCCACGGGGACAGCAGCACCGAACGGGTGAAGTCCTTCTCGCACGACAGGCCCAGCCGCGCGCACTCCTCCACCACGGGGCCGCTGTCGTGGCCCGCGATGATGGGCTGGATGCGCGCGGCCTCGTACTTCTGGAGGACGCCGTCGTACGCCTTCCGGGCCTCCACGCCCTGCGGCGTGCGCGGGAACTCCGCGAAGGCCTGGGCAATCTCGTCGCGCAGCCTGCCCATGAGCGTGGCGTCGTCCGCCGTGCCGGGCTCGCCCAGCACCTGGGCCAGGTAGGCCCGGTCCTCGGGGACCGCGTTCGCGGACTTCCACCACTCGAAGGTGACGGTGCTCACGCTCAGCACCACCGGGAGCGTGACGACGCCCTGGCGGCCGGCGTTGGGGAGGAAGGCGCCCATCTTCCCCTCCACCTCCATGAGGCCGCGGTGGAGGCGGTTGAGGACGGCGAGGCGCAGCTTCGCGCGGCCCTCCAGCGCCTGCTTCGCGGCGTCGGATGACTGGCCGTCGGTGGCGGTGCGCTCGCGGGGAGCTTCGGAAGCGCCCGGCTTGCGCGCGAACCGGGGCTCCACGTTCGCCTGCTGCGGAACCACCAGCGGCTGGGGGAGCGCCGGGGCCGTCTGGGGC
>NZ_RAWL01000465.1:0-6421 GCF_003668885.1 Corallococcus sp. AB049A
CACCAGCACCGGCGCCTGGTACTTGCCGGGCGGCAGTGCGAACAGGCCGCCGAACCCGCCCACTCCGCCCAGGACTTCAGGGCGCGTGGTGCGCGCGGCATGGGGCTTGATCTTCTCGACGAACGCGTCGCCGGCCTCGATGTCTACTCCGGACTGCTTGTAGGTCGTTCCCACGGGCCGGCCTTGTATCCCTCCTAAAAGCCCCTGTCTCGGGCCTCGGAACGGCCGTGTCGGGTTTGCGGCGCAGGGCCGCCCTCGGGCACGGAGGCGATATCGGTCAGGGATATTTGACCGGTGCGGTGGGGGCTGATTGACTCGCGGGCCAGATGGGCGCCGAGGAAACCCTCTTTCAACGTTTTGGCAAGGAGTTCCCCAAGGGCACCGAGCTCTTCCGCGAGGGAGAGATCGGCAAGGAGATGTTCGTCATCCAGTCCGGGAAGATCGCCATCTCCAAGCGCGTGCGCGACGTGGAGAAGGTCCTCGCCGTGCTGGGCCCGGGCGAATTCTTCGGCGAGATGGCCATCATCTCCAACAAGCCCCGGAACGCCTCCGCCGTGGTGCATGACGACGCGAAGCTGCTCGTCATCGACCCCAAGACCTTCGAGGCGATGATCCGCGGCAACGCGGAGATCGCCGTGCGGATGATCAAGAAGCTGGCCGAGCGCCTCTCCGAGGCGGACGCCCAGATTGAGAACCTGCTCCACGGCGACCCGGCCAGCCGCGTCGTCCATCAGATCCTCCAGGCCTGCCAGACGCGCGGCCGGCCGCTGGAGGAGGGCGTGGAGGTGGACTTCGCCGTCCGGGAGATGCCCCGGCAGATTGGCGTGGGCGAGCCCGCCGTACGCAGCATGCTGGAGCGCCTGGAGCGCGCGGGCCTCATCGAGCGCAGCGGGGACCGCATCACCGTGTACGACACGGCCCGGCTGCACGACTTCCTCAACTACCTCGAGATGAAGTGGAAGTTCGGAGACCTCTAGCGTGAAGCTGCAAGTCCTCGGGTGCCACGGCGGCGAGCTTCCCACGTGCAGGAGCACCTGCTTCCTCGTGGACGACGTGCTCGCGCTCGACGCGGGCGCACTCACGGGCACGCTCTCGCTGGAGCAGCTCTGCAAGGTGGACGACATCCTCGTCGGCCACAGCCACTTCGACCACGTGAAGGACCTGCCGCTGCTGGCCGACCTGGTCATTGGCCGCAGGGCCAGGCCCGTCACCATCCATGCCTCCCGCGAGTGCGCCAAAGCGCTGCGCGAGAACATGTTCAACAACGCGCTCTGGCCGGACTTCACGCGCATCCCCACGCGCCACAAGCCCGTCCTGGCCATCAAGACCTTCCGCGCCGGCAGCACCTTCCAGGTAGGCCCCTACACCGTGAAGAGCGTGCCGGTGAGCCACCCCGTGGAGTCCTGCGCCTTCATCATCAGCGACGGTAGGTCGTCGCTGGCCATGAGCGGCGACACCGGCCCCACGGACAAGCTGTGGAAGGCGCTCAACGCCACGAAGAACCTCAAGGCGCTGCTGTTGGAGACCAGCTTCCCCAACAGCCTCCAGGCCCTGGCGGACATCTCCGGCCACCTGACGCCCGCGACGGTGGGCTCGGAGCTGCGCAAGTTCGACCGGAACGGCGCCCAGGTGATGCTCTACCACCTGAAGCCCGCCTTCGTGACCCAGCTCAAGAAGGAGCTGGCCCCGCTGCCCGTGAACGTCCTGGAGCTGGGCGAGACGTTCCACTTCTAGGGGCGTGCCGCGGCGCGGCGTACGCGGGTATTGACGGTTCGCGGCGGCCGGATTAACCCCCGGGCCTCATGGCCTGGTTCTCCAAGAAGCCCCGCATTGCCGTCGCCGCTGATTCCGAGAAAGCCGCCGAGCCCCAGCCCTCCCGCATGCAGGGCCTCTGGGCCAAGTGCGAGCAGTGCGACGAGATCATCTACCGCCAGGAGCTCGAGAAGAACTGGATGGTGTGCATGCACTGCGAGCACCACCACGCCTGGACGGCTCGCGCTCGGCTGGCGGCCACGCTGGATCCGGACTCCTTCGAGGAGTTCGACAAGGAGCTGGAGCCCCAGGACCCGCTCGGCTTCACGGACTCCAAGAAGTACAAGGACCGGCTGAAGTCCACGCGCAAGAACCTGGAGGAGAACGACGCGTTCATCTCCGGCGTGGGCCGCATCGAGGGACACCCCGTCTCCATCGGCTCGTTCGTCTTCGAGTTCATGGGCGGCTCCATGGGCTCCGTGGTCGGTGAGAAGGTCACGCGCGTGTTCGAGCGCGCCTTCGAGCTCAAGTGCCCCGCGGTGGTGTTCTCCGCCTCCGGCGGCGCGCGCATGCAGGAGGGCATCTTCTCCCTCATGCAGATGGCCAAGACGTCCGCGGCGATTGCCCGCTTCCGCAACAGCGGCAAGCCGTACGTCTCCGTGATGCTCAACCCCACCACGGGCGGCGTGGCCGCGTCCTTCTCCTGGCTGGGCGACATCATCCTCGCGGAGCCCAAGGCCCTCATCGGCTTCGCCGGCCCGCGCGTGATCGAGCAGACCATCCGCCAGAAGCTGCCGGAGGGCTTCCAGCGCTCGGAGTTCCTGCTGGAGCACGGGATGATCGACGCCATCGTCCACCGCAAGGACCTGCGCGCGAAGCTGGGGCAGATCCTCGGCATGCTGGGGTAGGGCGGCGGGCCTCCACCCCATGGACGCGCCGCGCACTCCGGAAGACGCCCTGCGCTTCTTCCAGGCGCTCAACCCCTCCGGCATCAAGCTGGGGCTGGAGCGGGTGAAGGACGCGCTCGCCGCGCTCGGCCATCCCGAGCGCGACTACCCGGCGCTGCACGTCGCCGGCACCAACGGCAAGGGCAGCACCTGCGCCTTCGTGGCGCGCGCGCTGGAGGCCGCCGGCCACCGCGTGGGGCTCTACACGTCCCCGCACCTGGTGCGCGTCAACGAGCGGATCCGCGTCTCGGGCGAGGACATCCCGGACGCCGTCTTCGGGCAGCGCATCTTGGAAGTGCTGGAGCGCTATCCCTCCGCGCTGTCGGATCCGATGACGTACTTCGAGTTCGGCACCGTGGTGGCGCTCTGGCACTTCTCCCGCGAGCGCGTGGACGTGGCCGTGCTGGAGACGGGCCTGGGCGGCCGGCTGGACGCCACCACCGCCGCGAACCCCGTGGTGACGTGCGTCACCCCCGTGTCGTTTGATCACATGGAGTACCTGGGCCACACGCTCCGCGAAATCGCCTGGGAGAAGGCCGGCATCTTCAAGTTCGGAGTGCCGGTGGTGCTGTCCCGGCAGGAGCCGGAGGCCCTGGAGTCGCTCCTGCGCCGCGCGGAGCAGCTGTCCGTGCCCGTCCAGGTGGAGGGCCGCGACTTCGGCATCGTCCCCGGGTCCGATGGGACGCTTTCATACCGGGGATCCGGTTGGTCACTCGACGGGGTCACGCTCGCGCTGCGCGGTCCGTATCAGCACCAGAACGCGGCGGTGGCCCTGGCCTGCCTGGCAGCCCTCCGCGACCGGGGCGTGAAAGTGACACCGGAGGCCGCGCGCGAGGGCCTGGCCACCGCGCGCTGGCCGGGGCGGCTGGAGGAGGTCGCCCAATCCCCAGTCGTCGTGGTGGATGGCGCCCACAACCCGGCGGGCGTGGCGGTGCTGCTGGAGGCACTGGACTCGCTCTACGCAGGGCGGCCGCTGCACCTTGTGTTCGGTGTGGTGGCGGACAAGGACCGGGGGCCGATGATGCAGGCCCTGTTTCCGCTGGCGGCCTCCGTGCACCTGACGCCCCTGGACACGCCGCGCTCGCTTGCCCCGGAGCGATACATCGATGAAGCACGGGTTCTGTGTCCGCGGGTCGTCGCGCACGCCTCCCTGGAAGAGGCCCTTGCCGGAGCGAGGGCCGATGCAGTGGGTCGCCCGGACGGCGTCGTGCTGGCTACAGGCTCACTGTTCCTGGTGGGCGCCGTGAAGCGATGGGTTGACCGAAGCCTTGGCGCGACGCGGCAGCAGCAGTAACTTTGCGACATGCGCCTGCCGGACTGGAGATCAGCGCTTCCGGGACCTCCGATGCCCACTGTGGATGAGGTCGACTTCCGGGCGCTGTATTCGAAAACAAACTACGTGGTGGAGACGGCGGACGGCTGGTCGCTCGTCATCACGCGCTACCGGCCGGTGAAACAGGCGTTCGCGCAGCCGCTGTTCGGTGAGCCGCTTTTGCTGGTTCACGGCTTCTCCCAGAACCGGCACACGTGGACGAGCGGGCAGTTCGTCAAGAACCTGCTCTTCTTCGGGGTGGACATCCACATCCTGGAGCTGCGCGGACACGGCAAGAGCTCCATCGCCTTCCAGAAGGAGCGCGCCGAGCGCTTCAAGCGCCCGCTGCCGCAGGACCTGGATTACGGCTGGGACCTGGACAGCTACTTCCTCTACGACCTGCCGGCGGCCGTCTCCGGCGTCAAGCGCATCACCCGGCGCGAGCGCGTCTTCTACTGCGGCCACTCCATGGGCGGCATGCTGGGCTACGGCTACGCCGGCATCCACGACGACTTCGAGGGGCTCATCACCATCGGGTCGCCCGCGGACCTGGGGCGAGGCTTCATGCTCCTGCGCATGCTGGCGCACGGCTCGCCGCTGGTCGCGAGCGCGGTGGACATGACGCTGGGCGGGCTGAACCTGAACCGCCGCGCGTCCTCGCTGGGCCGGTCGCTGCTGGCGAAGGGGGCGGGCGCCTTCAGCCCCGCGCTCCAGAAGCGCCTGGATCCGGACCCGGGCAAGCCGCTCGTGTTCAACGCGGTGCCGGTGGACGTGGTGCTCAAGTGGGTGGAGCGCCAGCTGTCGCACGCGGACGAGTCCGCGCTGTATCAGCGCTTCACGCGCAAGCTGAACCGGCTCATCAACACGGAGCGCGTCAGCCGCGACGACATCCGGTGGCTCCTGCGCGAGGGCGGCGAGCGCGAGCCTCGCAAGGTGATTGAACAGTTCGCCCGGTGGATCCGCCGGGGCGAGATGGTCTGCTACCGCACGGACTACGACTTCAAGCGCGGCTTCGGGAAGATTGAAATCCCCATGGCCATCATCTTCGGGGACATGGATCCGCTGGCTTCCGTGGAATCCACGCGCAGCGTCTACCGCGCGGCGAAGAGCGAGTACCTGCTGTGGCGGCCGGTGAAGGGCAACAGCCACGTCGAGCTCACCATGGGGCACGACATCCGGCAGATCTGCTACGACATCAAGAACCTCATCGAATACACCCGCACGCACCGCACGCGCTCGCCGTCCATGCCGCGCTTGCGTTGAAGCGCGGACGTTCCGGCCAGACTGAAAAGTTGGTGCCTCCCGGGTGCGTGATAATTTCGCGCGCGTCTGTCTTCTGACGCATGTCACGGGAGTGGTCGATGAAGGGCTTCGCGGTGTCGCTGCTGGGATTGTGGCTTGTGCCGTGGGTGGCGCTGGCGCAGCAGCCGGCGGACCTCAACACCATCACGGCCATCTCCGTGAGCGGCGGGACGGTGGAGATCACCGGCAGCAAGAAGCCGGACTTCAACAGCTTCACCATGACGGATCCGCCCCGGCTCGTCATCGACGTGTCCGGCGCCGTGTTCCAGGGCGTGGCGGAGGAGCAGCCGGTGGGCAACGGCACCGTCACCGGCATCCGCACCGCCACCTACGGCACGGAGTCCGCGTCCATCGCGCGCATCCTCATCGGCTATGAGCGCGAGGTGGAGACGGACATCCAGTCCTCCGGCAACAAGCTGGTGATCAAGGTGCTGGGCGGCGGGGGCGGCGCGGTCGTCGCGCAGGTGACGCCTTCACCGGAAGGGCAGGGCACGGCGGCGCAGGGGACCCCCACCACTGCGGCCAACACGCCGGCCGGAGCCAGCGCGCAGGACGCGGCCCGCGCCGCCGCGTCGGACCGGGAGGCGCAGGAGAAGGCCGTGAAGGCCGCCGCGGACGCCGCCCGGGCGGAGCGCGAGGCCCAGGAGAAGGCCGCCGCCGAGGCCGCCGCTCGGGCGAAGGCGGATTCGGACGCGCAGCTCAAGCGCCAGGAGGAGGCCCGCGCCGCCGCGCAGCGCCAGGACGAGGAGCGCCGCCAGTCCGAGGCCGCCGCCGCCCAGGAGAGCAAGCGCCAGGAGGAAGAGGCCCAGGCCTCGGCGAAGCGCGCCGAGGACGAGCGCCGCGCCACCGCCCAGGCCGCCGCGGACCAGAAGCGCCAGCGGGAGGAGGAGGCGAAGTCCGCCGCCGAGGCGAAGCGCGCCGCCGCGCAGGCCGCCGCCGACGAGAAGAAGGCCGCGGCCCAGGCCGCCGCCGAGGAGCGCATGGCCGCGGCGAAGACGGCCGCGGAGAAGAAGCGGGCCGCCGCCCAGACGGCCGCGGAGGAGCGCAAGGCCGCCGCGCAGGCCCGCCGCGAGGAGCAGCTGGCGGCCCACGAGGCCGCCGCCGAGAA
>NZ_RAWL01000466.1:0-6389 GCF_003668885.1 Corallococcus sp. AB049A
ACGCGGGGGCAGGTGGGATGGACGGCCCTGCCAGGGCCCCCCAGCTTCCGGACACGCAGCCGCCTGGAGGCAGTGCCATGGCCGATCCGCATTCGCAGCCGACCGACGCAGACCTGGGGCTGCGCCTCACGCTGCTCAACGCCGCGCTCGCGTCCAAGGTCGTCAACGTGCGGCGCTACACACGCCATGCGCTGCTGGCCCAGGGCGCCTGTCACGACACGATGAAGGCCGTGTTCGGACTGCATGCCCGGGACGAGCAGGACCACGCGCTCCGGCTCGCCGATCGCATCCAACAGCTGGGCGGCCGGCCGGACTTCAACGTTGGAGGACTCATGTCCCGCGGTGACATCCACGACGAAGACGGGCGGACGCTGGTGGAGCTGCTCCGCGAGAACCTGGCCGCGGAGCGCGTCGCCATCGAGACGTACCGCGACCTGCTCCCCTCCTTCGCGGGCAAGGACCCCGTCACGCGGCGGCTGTTGGAGGAGCTCCTCGCCGAGGAGGAGGCCCACGCCAGTGCACTGCTCGCGCTCCTGGAGCGTTGAGACCCCGGCCCGGTGGGTTCCTCGGGCGGGCCCTGAACGGACCCGCCGGGCCGTGGCTTCTCAGGCGGCCGGCGCCGGCTGAGCGTCGCGGTAGCGCACCATCCGCTTCAGCGACGGATCCCACAGGTTGAGCCGCAGGCAGCCCACGATGTCCTTGAGCGTGAGCGTGGTGACGTGCGGCCCCTGCAGCTCCGGGATGGACGCCATCGCCTCCGGCAGCCGGTAGAACGGGATGCGCGGGTTGAGGTGGTGCACGTGGTGGTAGCCGATGTTGCCCGTGAACCATTCCATCACCGGCCCGAAGCGCATGTAGCTGCTGGCCTCCAGCGCCGCGTCCGCGTGGTTCCAGGCGGCGTCCGGCAGGATGCTCACGTCGTCGAAGTTGTGCTGCGCGTAGAACAGGTACGTGCCCAGCGCGTACGCGGCCATCAGCGGCCCCACGAAGGCGGTGAGGTAGACGCCCAGGCCGAAGAAGTGCCAGACGGCCGCGGACAGGGCCACGTGCAGCGCCAGCGCCAGTCCGGACGTCCAGTAGCGCTTCGGGTTCTTCACGAACGGCTGGAGGCACAGGCTGTAGAGGAACGCGGTGAAGTAGCCCAGCGCCAGCGTCACCGGGTGGCGCTCCACCACGTAGCCCAGCCGCTGGGCGCCGGAGGCCTGGCGCCACTGCTCCGTGGTCCAGGTGACGAAGGTGCCCGCCGAGTCCGCCGCGATGCGCGCGGTGTTGGCGTGGTGGTGGTTGTGCGTGTCATTCCAGATGCGCGAGGGCGTGAGCGTGAGCAGCCCCTGCACCTGGAAGAGCGCCTTCGCCCACGGGGACTTCGGCAACAGCGCCCCGTGCATCGCGTCGTGGAAGAGGATGAAGCAGCGGATCAGCACCAGCGCTTCAATGAGGCCGCCCGCGATGCGCAGGGGCCACCAGGGCGCGGCCACCGCCAGCACCACCGCGCCCGCGAGCGCGGCGTAGGTGGAGACGAGCGCCCAGACGGAGCGCGCGGTGTCCTGGGCCGCGAAGGCTCGCGTGCGGGCGATGAGGTCCTTGCTCGATGGCGACGAGGTTCGTTCCATGAGGAGCGTTGTCCCATCCCCATGTCACGGCCGGGTCAGCGCTTCCCACGGCGCGAAGAGAGCCCCTTCGCGTCATGAGTTGACGCAAGAGGCCGTGCGTCAGCGCTTCTTGCGCCAGGCGCGCAGCTCCGCCTTCTTCTGCTTGCCTACGGCATCCAGCCGCTCCTGCCACGTCTCCCGGTAGGGGCGCAGGGCCTCCGCCACGGCGCGGGCCACCACCAGGTTGCGGTACCACTTGGCGTCCGAGGGCACCAGATGCCAGGGCGCCTGTGCGGTGGACGTGCGGGCGAACACGTCCTCGTAGGCTTTCGTGTAGTCCGCCCAGTGCTTGCGGTCCTCCCAGTCCCCCGCGGCGATCTTCCACGCCTTGCGCGGCTCCTCCTCGCGCGCCAGCAGCCGCTGCTCCTGCTCCTCCTGGCTGATGTGGAGGAAGAACTTGAGGACGATGGTGCCGTGCTCGGAGAGCAGGGTCTCGAAGTCGCGGATGTGCTGGTAGCGCGACTTCCAGAGCGCCTCCGGGACCAGGCGGTTCACCCGGGCCACGAGCACGTCCTCGTAGTGAGAGCGATTGAAGATGGAGAACTCACCCTTGCGCGGGGCCTCGCGGTGCACGCGCCAGAGGAAGTCGTGCTCCTGCTCCTCCGTGCTGGGCACGCCGAAGGACGTGACGCTCACTCCGCGCGGGTTGAGGCTGCCCACCACGTGCTTGATGGTGCCGTCCTTGCCGGCGGTGTCGCGCCCCTGCAGGACGATGAGGACGGAGTTCATCTTCGCGCCCCACAGCAGGTCCTGCAGGTCGAACAGCTCCTCGCCCAGGGCGTCGAACTCCGCCTTCGCCTCCTCCCGGTCCGCCTTCTTCGGCGGCGTCGTGGGGATGCGCTCCAGCTTCACCTTCGCGCCCTGCTTGTCGTTGCGGATGATGTCCATGGGCCCCTTCACTCCAGAGTTGGGCAGGCAGGTTGCCTGGAGCGGAGGCGGATTCACACCGTTCCAAGCCAGAACGTCCGGGTCGAACCTTTCGAAGCTGGCTCCGCTCCGGTGACACGACCGGTGACACGAAGCGAAGCGCGCGGTGTTCCCCTTCCATCCAGGCAACCGGGAGGGGAATACATGGCAGGGCAACGACGCATCGCGAGCACCGTGGGGGCCTTCGTGCTCGCGGGGCTTACGGGCTGCACCGGCACCGAAGCACCCGTGGAGACCACCGCCGCGCTCGCGACGTCCCAGGCGGAGCTGGCGTCCGTGACCCAGGCGGCCGCCGGCAGGAAGCACTTCCAGGAGGCCCTGCCCGGCACCAACGGCCGCTCGTGCGCGACCTGTCATGTCCTTTCGGACAACACCGCGCTCACGCCCGCGCATGTCGAATCCCTCTGGGCGAAGAACCCCGCGGATCCGCTGTTCCACCGCATCGACGCGGACGACCCCACCGCCCCCGTGCCCACCTACGAGCACCTGAAGAAGGGGCTGGTGCGGGTGGTGCTCCCCCTCCCCGCGAACATGGATGTCATTGACGTGCAGGGGAACGTCATCACCGCCCCGGACCGGAAGGTGTCCGTCTGGCGCGCGGTGCCGAGCATCGCGGACACGGCCTTCTCCGGCCCCTTCCAGGCCGACGGCCGGGAGACGGACCTCGTCACGCAGGCCCAGAGCGCCGTCACCAGCCACAGCCTGGGCGGGACCGTGGCGCTCCCCGTGCTCCAGCGCATCGCCGCTTTCGAGCGCAGCGTGTTCAGCTCTCCGCGCGCCCTCTTCGTGTCGGAGCTGCTGGAGCGGGGCTGGCCGCTGAGCGCCATTCCGGACCCGGACGCCCTGCTCCTGCTCGACGCCTCCGAGCGCCGGGGACGCGCCGTCTACGACCTGGCCTGCGAGGCCTGCCACGGCGACCGCACCCGCAACCGCGTGGTGAACCGCGACACGCATGACGCGCTTTTCTACGCGCTCAAGCCCGACGGCAACATCCAGTACACCGTCGCGCCCGGCCGCCCGCCCGAACCCGTGCGCGTGCCCCGCCCCCACAGTGAGTTCCTGAACGCCGGCTACGCGTACATGACGTACCTGGGCCAGCGCGGCGTCGTGCCCCTCTTCAACATGTCCGTCGACTTCCCCCAGTACCGCTTCCGCTTCTACACGGACGGCACGCGTCAGCACGCCGTCACGGACCTGCCCCCCATCCCCGTCACCGCGAGCGGCCACCCGGACGACATCAACCCCGCGCTGGATGAGAACGGCGCGCCCATCGTGGGCCCCGCGCTGGCGGCCCAGTGGTACTCCACCGACCCTGGCCGCGCGCTGATCAGCGGCGACCCCGCGGAGTTCGAGGCCTTCGACGTGCCGTCCCTGCGCGGCATCGCCCGGACCGCGCCGTACTTCCACGACAACAGCCACGCCACGCTCGCGGAAGCCGTGGACACGTACAGCCGCTTCATCCTCCCGGGCATCCCTTCCGTGGGCGCGCTCCCGGTGCACCCGCCCGAGTTCCCGGGTGGGCCGCCGGAGTCGCTCAGCCCCGCGCAGAAGCAGGACCTGGTGCGCTTCCTCCAGCGGCTGTGACAGGGCTGTCCGTCAGCGCCGCCACTCCAGCTCCGGCGCTGACACCCGGGGCGGAGGTGGCAGGAAGGTGTGCGCCAGTCCCCGCAGGCCCCGCGCGAAGAACTCCTCGCGGATCCACTGGGACAGCGCCGCCGCCTCCCCCTCGTGCCCCGGCGCCAGGTTGAAGGTGGCGTGCCACTCCACGAAGGTCTGCCCTGTCGCCGTCACCGGCGTCACCCGCAGCTTCGCCACGTAGTCGCGCACGGGCAGCGGGCCCTCCACCATCGAATACGCGTAGCTGCGCGCGTGCGGGTCGTGCTCCAGCCGCGCCTCCAGGTACACCTCGCCGTCGCGCGTGGTGAGCCGGCGCAGGAGGCCGGAGTCGGGACGCGTCACCCGTTCGCTGGAGACGACGCCCGGGTGCCAGCGCGGGAGGCTGTCAAAGCCCCCCACCCGGTCCCAGACGACGTCCGCGGGTGCCTGGATGAGCTGACTCGCATAGGCCTCGGCCATCGGTGCCTCACGTCGTTCGTGCATGGACCCGCGCCCCGTCACGCCGTACGGCCCTGGAAGCCCGCGCAAAGCCAAACAGTCAACGAACACTGCCCCCCACCACCGCATCGAATCAAATCCATGCTGTCCCCCATGTCAGGCATTGCGGCGCGTGATGTGGAGCAAGGGCAGCGGAGGCGGAATCGTCCAAAAGGGCGGTTGATGGCGCTCCGCATCGCGGGCCGGTGCGCGTGTGGCCCTGAGATCACCACCCTACCTGGGGGGACTCGTCCCTCAGGGCATGGTCCTACGGGATGTGAAGCATTGCCACGGCATGGCTGTTGAAGGCACAAGGTGCATGCCCTTGCCGAGGAGATGCCCGATGACCTCCGCTTCCATCACCGAGTACGAAACGCGCCTGTATTGGCAGGGGGACCGGGGCGCCGTGCTGACGAGCGACCATGCGCCCCCCGTGCCCATTGGCCGGCCGCTGTGCGGCCAGGGGGGCGGCAGGGAGGACGGGCGGTGGGACCCGGAGGCGCTGCTGGTGGCCGCGGTGGAGGGGCGCACGCTGCATGCGTTCCTGGACGGGGCGCGGGAGGCGGGCGTGGGCATCCTCTTCTACCAGAGCTCCGCCACGGCCCGGCTGGTGCGCGGCGGGCCTGAAGAGGCCGCCCACTTCACGGACCTCATCGTCCGGCCGCATGTCGCCGTGGCCAGCCTCCGGGAGGCGGAGGACGCCCGGCGGCTCTTCTCACGGCTGCCGGCGCGCTGCTTCCCCAGCACCATGCTCCAGCTCACCCCGCGCATCGAGCCGGTGGTGGAGGTCTGGGCCCACTCCCGCCGTGGGGACGCCCCGGCACCTGTCGAAAACCACGCAGCGCCCGGCGCCAGCGCGGACACGGCGGTTCCCTGCGGAGGAGGCGTGCGCAGTGTGGAAGTCCATGCCGACGAATCCACAAACGAACCCACCCACGAAGCCGGTGAAGGAACCGGAGCCGAAGCCCACGCCTGAGATCGAACCGCCGCGGCCGCCCATGCCGGAGAAGGATCCACCGCCGGGCGAGCCCCAGCGCCGGGAGCCGCCGCCACCGCGGCAGGACCCCGAGGTGGAGCCGGGCATCCAGGATCCACCCGCGCACGACCCCAACCATCCGGGGCCGCCGAAGATCATCGCGTAGCCGCCTGCCTGAGGGGCTCCGGACCGTGCGGTGAGAGGACGCTCGCCGCGCGGAGCGGCGCACGCGGAGTTTGAATGTCTTCACTGACAGGAAGAGACCGGCGGCCTTCCTGGATCTTCGTCCAATGTCTGGGTTGGCTGCCGCCGCGCCCCGATGCAAGCCGATGCGAGGAACCGTAGAGTGAAGGCGCACGTCGCGCGCCATGCCCACGTCATCCTCGACCTCCACCCTCAAGCTCCTCGCCGTCGCCGCGGCGTGCGCGGGGCTCATGGCCCTGGCCGGTGCCGGGACGTTGAGCGCGAGCCAGTCGCCGGCGGCGCGCATCGCCCTCCTGGCGGTGAGCGCGTTCGTGCTGGCGGGGGTGGGCGCGGCGGTGGCCCTGCGCGCGCTGGCGCGGAGTGAGCGCGAGTGCGCCCGGCTGCGCACGCAGGTGGAAGACGCGCGCGCGCTGAGCGACGCGGTGATGAACACCACGCCGGTGGGCTTCGCGTACTACGACCGCGACCTGCGCTACGTGCACGTCAACGCCGCGCTCGCCGCGATGAACGGCCTGCCGGTGGAGGCGCACCTGGGC
>NZ_RAWL01000467.1:0-6383 GCF_003668885.1 Corallococcus sp. AB049A
GCCCCACCCGGGCAGGCCGCCAGGGGCCCTTCACCCCTCTTCCAGGCCTGCCATACGGCCAGTCATTTCTTCCCCTACGATTTCGGGCCAGCCCGTAAGTTCTTCAGACGTCACGGCCGACCCACCGTGAAAGTGCCCGGAATTCCCGGGAGTGGCGGGCAGGCATGCGGTTCGCAAGAGGGAGGGTGCGTCGAGGAACCGAACCCGTGTCCCAGTCTTCCGCGAGAAACCGCCTGATCCTTCCGTACCGCGTTCACTACGCGCCGCCTGCGTGGCGCGAGGTGGGGCGGATGTCCTCCGAAGCCTTCGAGGCCCTGCAGCAGGCGCTCGCGCGGCTGGCGGAACGGACGAAGAACCAGGACTCGGTGGCGGGACCGGCGCGGCACCGCGTGGAGGGCCACGACCTGGAGCTGCTCTACGAGAAGGACCCGCGCGCCAGCACCCTCACGCTGCTCGCGGTGACGCGGCTGGGCTGACACCCCCGGAAGTCCCTCGGCGGCTTCAGGCGCTCCGGCCGGACAGCCGGCCCACGGTGGCCAGCAGCTCGTCCGGGACGATGGGCTTCTTCAACAGCCCGCCGGTGTCCGGCAGCGCCTCCGTCCCCACGCCCGACAACAGCAGCACCGGCACGGCCTTGAGCCGGGGCCAGTCCGCGCGCAGGTGGCGCAGGAACTCCGGGCCGTCCATCACCGGCATGCGCAGGTCCAGCAGGATGAGGCTCGGCGGAGGCAGGTGCTGGAGCTCGTCCAGGGCCTCGCGGCCGTTGGCGGCGACGGCCACCTCGTAGCCGTCCGCTTCCAGGATTTCGGCGATGGCGGCGCGAGCATCCTCGTCGTCCTCCACCACCAGCACGGGCTTGTGCTGCACGGGCTCAACCATGTCCCGCAGCATAGGGACCCCCTCCCCCACACGGACACGCCTTCCCGGAATACCCCGACCACTGGTGGACAAATGCCCACCCCAGGGGGTGGCTCCCGGACGGGGATATCATTTGTGTAGAAACGAACCCTTCGGTCCAGAATTCCCCGACAGCGTGGAGGGCGCGGATTAGGACTCCCTGTCTCCGTGGGAGGGGAGCGGGCTCGCAAACGTGTGCTCCCTCACGGGTCGTTCAAACCAGGGGGGGCCGGGGGGTTAGCGGGTCCCGGAGCCCCTTCCTACCTTGGGCCGACCATGTCGCTGAGGAGCACTGAGCAGGGAAGGACCCGCGTCGGCGAGGCCCCGTCGTGGAAGCGCCGGGCCTGGCGGGAGCTGGAGGCGGGGCGGGAGCGCATCCAGGCGATGCTCGCGCCGCTGCCGGAGGCGGAGTTGATGCGGCAGCACTCGCCGCTCATGTCCCCGCTGGTCTGGGACGTGGCCCACGTGGCCAATTACGAAGAGCAGTGGCTCTTGCGCGCGCTGGGGGCCCCGGCCTTCACGGACCCCGCGTTCGACGCCATCTACGACGCCTTCCGCCACCCCAGGAACACGCGCGCCACGCTGCCCCTGCTGGAGCCGGAGGCCGCCTGGGCCTACGCCACCCGGGTGCGCGCGGCGGTGGGCGCGCACCTGGAGACGCTGCCCGAGGACAGCGAGGATCCGCTGCTCCAGGGCGGCTTCGTCTACGGCATGGTGGCGCAGCACGCGCAGCAGCACGCGGAGACGCTGGCCGCCACGCTGCAGCTGATGACGCACGTGGAATACCACCCGGTGGAGGCCCTGCGGCCCCAGCCCGGCGCGGTGCCACAGCACGAGGTCTTCATCCCCGGCGGCCCGGTGCGCCTGGGCAGCGACGACCCCTGGGCCTACGACAACGAACGCCCCGGACACGTCGTGGACGTGGCGCCCTTCCTCCTGGACGCGCACCCCGTCACCACGGGGGACTTCCTCGTGTTCGTGGAGTCCGGCGGCTACGAGGACGCGCGCTGGTGGGACCCCAAGGGCTTCGAGTGGATTAAGGCCGAGCGGATCCGCCACCCGCTCTTCTGGAGCCGGCAGGGGAATCACACCTGGCTGCGCCGCCGCTTCGGCACCGTGGAGCGGCTGCCCAAGGACGAACCCGTGCAGCACGTGTCCTGGTACGAGGCGGACGCGTACGCGCGCTGGGCCGGCAAGCGCCTGCCCACGGAGGCCGAGTGGGAGAAGGCCGCGCAGGGCAGTGACGGCGTCCAGCGCGCGCACCCCTGGGGGAACGCCGTGCCCACGGACGCGCACGCGAACCTGGGCGGGACGCGCTGGGGCCCGTCCCCCGTGGGCAGCCATCCCCCGGGCGGCAGCGCGGACGGCGTCTGGGGCCTCCTGGGCGACGTCTGGGAATGGACCGCCAGCGACTTCCAGCCGTACGCGGGCTTCCGGGCCTTTCCGTACCGCGAGTACTCGGAGGTCTTCTTCGGCAACGCCTCCAAGGTGCTGCGCGGCGGCGCCTGGGCGAGCGCGCCCGTGGCGGTGCGCAACAGCTTCCGCAACTGGGACTTCCCCATCCGCCGGCAGATCTTCGCCGGCTTCCGCTGTGCACGCGACGTGAAGTGAGGGCCACATGAGGATGAGGACGGAGCAGGGCGAGGCGCGCGTCACGGAGGGCCATGACTCGCCGGGCGTGCAGGTGGACGTGCACGTGCAACCCGGGGACGCGCGGCGCGCGCTGCGGGCGGAGGTGCTGGAGGGGCTGTGCCACGGGCCCAAGGAGCTGAGCCCCAAGTGGCTCTACGACGAGCGCGGCAGCCAGCTCTTCGACGACATCACCCGCCTGCCGGAGTACTACCCCACGCGCCGCGAGCGCGAGATTCTCCGCGCCCACGCGGACGACGTGGCGCGCTTGAGCGGCGCGGACACGCTGGTGGAGCTGGGCAGCGGCACCAGTGAGAAGACGCGCCTCTTGCTGGACGCCATGGACGCGGCCGGGCAGCTCAAGCGCTTCGTCCCCTTCGACGTGAGCGAGGCCTTCCTGCGCAAGGCGGCGCAGGGCCTGGCGCGCGAGTACCCGCGCATCGCCGTGCATGCCGTCGTGGGCGACTTCGAGCAGCACCTGGGCCGCATCCCGGGCGGCGGCCGGCGGCTCGTCGCGTTCCTGGGCGGCACCATCGGCAATCTCAAGCCCGCGCAGCGCGCGCTGTTCCTGCGCGAGCTGGCGTCGGGGCTGAGGCCTGGAGACGGGCTGCTCCTGGGCACGGACCTCATCAAGGACCGCGAGCGCCTGTTCGCCGCCTACAACGACAGCGCGGGCGTGACGGCGGACTTCAACCGCAACGTGCTGCGCGTGCTCAACCGCGAGCTGAACGCGGACTTCGACCCGGAGGCCTTCGAGCACCTGGCCCCGTTCGACGAGACGAACAAGTGGATCGAGATGCGGCTCATCTCACGCAAGGCCCAGTCCGTGTGGCTCAAGGACCTGGAGCGGCGCGTGGAGTTCGCGCAAGGCGAATGTCTGCGCACGGAGGTGAGCTGCAAGTTCTGTCGCGAGCAGGTGCAGGCGGAGCTCAGCGACGCGGGCCTCGACCTGGCCGCGTGGTGGACGGACGCGGACGGAGACTTCGCGCTGTCGCTGGCGATGAAGCGTTGAGGCGGGAGGGCCGCCCGGCGCTGCCTTCCAGCGCGCCGGGCACGGGCCCCAGAACATCCGGACGACGGTGCGGCCTAGCGGCGGCGCGGCGGGTTGCGGCGCGCGGGCACCGGCACCGGAGCCGGCTGCTGCGGGCGCGTCCACGCGGCCCAGAGCGCGGCCGCCGCGGTGATGACCAGTCCCCCCGCCGCTGCTAGCTGCTCACCCAGGGGCCCGATCTCCACGACGGCCAGGGGGAGGGGAAGCATCTCGGTGAGCGTCATGCGCGGACTCCTTACGAGGGGCACAGCGTGAAGACCCGGGACGGGCGGACGCTCGACACAGGTCGGGAAGCTAAGGTTAGGAAGTCAGAAGGCTTTGGGGAAGTCCCGGGGACTCCGGCTGACGGCGCGTGGACGGAATTGCACCTCGGGTCGGCCCCGAAGTCCATCCCCTCGCAGTGACAGCCACCGGAAAACATCCGCCGTCTCACGTAATGAGGACACGCGGGCCGCGCAGGACGTTCCCGGGGACTGCCCGCTGCCGCTTATCGCCCGTCCGGGTGGCGCTTCTTCCACTCCACCTTCATGCAGTGGTCCTGCACCACGCGGATGCCCGCGCGCGCCAGCTGCTCGGCCGCGGCGTCATTGCGGATGCCCAGCTGGAACCAGACGGCATGCGGCTTCTTCGCCAGCATCGCGTCCACGTATTGGGGGATGTCGTCCGGGCGCAGGAACACCTGCACCACGTCCACGTCTCCGGGCAGGTCCTTCAGCGAGATGGAGATGGGCGTCCCCAGGATGCTCCCCTGCTCGCCGTGCGTGGGCACGGGCAGGATGACGAAGCCGTGGTCCTGGAGGAACTTGGGGATGGCATGCGCGGGCTTGTCCGCCTGCGCTTCCGGGCGGATGCCCAATACGGCGATGCGCTTCGTGCGCGCGAGCAGCTCGCCAATGCCTTCCGCGTCTTCGATGAGGTTCTTGCGCCAGTCGTCCATGGGGTCTCCGGCTCCTTGAATAAGGAGGCCGTGACCCTCACGCAGGGACACTTTCAGCGGGGCGCGGCCTGGACCTGGATGCTACGGCAGGCCTCGGTGGCCAGGCGGACCTCCTCGGTGCTGGCGCCGGGGAGGCTGGCGCACAGGAACAGGTCGTCCCCCACGCGCCGGGCGCCGAAGAACGCGGGCGCCTCCGGGCCCAGACCGCCGTCCGTCAGGGCCGGGGCCATGGTCACGCGAAGGAGGGCGAAGGACGGGGTGTCCTCCTCCTGGTCCAGCGACAGCGTGAACTGCTTCATCTGCTGACGGACGTTGTCCGCCAGCGTCTCCGAGGAGGGCATCTGCTCGCCCTGCCCCGGCTTCAAATCCACCCGCAGCGCCGGGCGGCCGGGAGGGCCCGCCTGGAAGCTGCCGTCGGTGGCCACCTGCGCGGACCAGCCCGGCGGCAGCGGCACCTTCACGCCCGAGCGCAGCCCCGCGTCCTCCGCCTGGACATCCTCGCCCGGTGCCTTCTTCTGGCAGCCTTCGCAGCCGCCGAAGAGGACTCCGAGCGAGACGAGCCCGAGGCCCAGGAGCCTCGGGGTCTTCCGCGCGGTGGACGCGTGGACGGGCACCGTTACTTCTTCTCTCCCGGCGGGGGCGGGTTGCCGCCGCCCTTGCCGATGTTCTCCATCTTGAGCGAGCCCTCGAAGATGACGCCGCGGTCCATGGACAGCGACGGCGTCTCCAGGTTGCCCTTCACGCGGCCCGGCTGCTTCAGCTCGATGAGCTGCGTGGCGCGCACGTTGCCTTCCACGGTGCCGTTGATGATGACGGTGCCGGCCTGGATCTCCGCCTGCACGCGGGCGCCGTCGCCAATGACGAGCACGTCCTTGGTGACAATCTGCCCGTTGAACTTGCCGTCGATTCGAACCTGACCCTCGAAGGTGAGCTTCCCCTCGAACTCGCTTCCCTTACCCAGAAGCGTGTGAACCTCACCCGGACGCGTCGACACGAAATCCTCCTCCCGTTTGAACAGGGGCTTGCTGGGTGCTTCGTCTTTCTTCCCGCCAAGGAGCGCCACGCCCTACTCCTTCCTCAGAAGCTTCAACAGCCTGTCGAGGTCATCGTAGGAGAAGAAGTCGACTTCCAGGGTGCCTTTTCCCGGGCTTTTCTCCGACAGACGGACCTTTGTTCCCAACCGGCGCTGCAGCTCCTCGGTGAGCGACTTCACCTGCGGGCTCACCTTGGGCGCCGGCTTCCCTGCGTCCTTGCCGCCCTTCGCGGACTTGCCCTGCTGGACCAGCCGCTCCGTGTCGCGCACGGACAGCTTCTTCTCCGTCACCTGCTTCGCCAGGTTCTGCAGCTCCGGCAGCCGGGGCACGCCCAGCAGCGCGCGCGCATGGCCCATGCTGAGGGACCCGTCCGCCACCATGAGCTTCACGTCCGGGGGCAGGGCCAGCAGGCGCAGCGCGTTCGCGACGGTGGAGCGCTCCTTGCCCACCTTCTGGGCCACCTGCTCCTGCGTGAGCTTGAACTCCTCCACCAGGCGCCGGTAGCCGTCCGCCTCTTCAATGGGGTTCAGGTCCGCGCGCTGGAGGTTCTCCACCAGGGCGAGCTCGAAGGACTCGGCCTCGGTGACCTCGCGCACGATGGCGGGGATCTCCTTGAGGCCGGCGGCCTGGGACGCGCGCCAGCGGCGCTCGCCCGCGATGATGAGGTAGCCCTCGCCGCCCTTGTTCGGGTTCTTCCGGACGAGGATGGGCTGCAGCAGGCCCTGCGCCTTGATGGAGTCGGTGAGCTCGGTGAGCTTCGTCTCGTCGAAGTGGCGGCGGGGCTGGAGCGGGTCGCGGTGGATGGACTCGATGGCCAGCTTGAGCACGCCGGGCT
>NZ_RAWL01000468.1:0-6304 GCF_003668885.1 Corallococcus sp. AB049A
AGATGTGTATAGGAGACAGACCCTGCTCCCGCTGTTGTTCGCGCTGTCGCTGTGGCCCGCCGTCGTCCCGGCGGCGCAGAAGGTCACCGTCCCGGTGGATGTGGGCGTGGGGCCGGCGGTGTTCGTGTTCTCCGGCCCCATCGCGGACGACCAGCTCCTGCACACGGGGCTGAAGCTGTCGGTGGACGCGGTGCTGGACAAGGAGTGGCTGCGCAAGAACCAGCGCGCGATTCCGGCGCGCTACCGCAAGCAGGCGAAGCAGATGGATGAGATCCGCATCTCGCCGTCCATCTTCATCCCGGACTCGTTCATCATCTCGCCGAAGTACCGGGACACGGGGATGTACGGCGTGACGTTCAAGCCGCTGGGCGTGGGGCTGCCGCTGTCGTCCAGTCCGGTGCGCTTCAAGCTGGGCGTGGGGCTGGTGTTGACGTACGCGTACATCTTTTCCGACACGCTGCCGGACACGCACTTCCTGCGGCCCGGGGCCAGCCTGGGCGCGGACCTGGAGTTCCAGCTGGCGAAGAGCTTCCTCATCAGCGTGGGCTGGGAGTCCACGTTCTACGTGCCGCAGGAGCTGGGCGGGCTGGGGCTGCCGGACTCGCTGGGGGACGGCATCTTCCACGTGGGGCAGGCGTACCTGCAGCTGCACTTCCGGTTCCCGTACACGACGACGTTGTAGCGCTCGCGCGCGGGCGGGGGCCGTGGCTAGCGTGCGCGGCACCATGACCCTCGTCCTCGCCACCGACGCGCAGAAGGCAGAGCGCGACGCCGTCACCCATGCCGCCTGGGGTTCCCCCCTGAGCGTGCCGCAGTACCAGGAGCGCGAGGCGCGGCTGCGCGCGCACCCGTGGAGCCGCGAGGGCATGAACACGTGGCTGTGGCTGGCGGACGACGGCCGGGTGCTGGCGTCGTGCGAGACCTTCCACACGGACAGCTTCCTGCGCGGCGCGGACGGACAGCTCACGCAAGGGGACAGCTACGCCATCGCCAGCGTGTTCACGGAGGAGCACCTGCGCGGCCGGGGACATGCCACGCGGATGATGGACGCCGTCGCCGCGGAGCTGGAGAAGGTGGCGCCGCGTCCGCACTCGGTGGTGCTCTTCTCCGACGTGGGGGCGCCGCTGTATCGCCGGTCCGGCTACGTGGAGGTGCCCGCGTGGGACTGGCAGCTGGCCGCGTCCGAGGCGCCGGGGGGAAGGCCCGTGGATGGCGGGCTCCAGGAGACGGATGTGGCGGCGGCGCTCGAGCGGATGCGCCGGCCGGACGTGCCGTTCTTCCTGTGGCCCAGCGCCACGCAGGTGGACTGGCACCTGGAGCGGGAGCGCATCTACGCGGAGCTGCTCGCGCGCCCCCGGCCCCGGACGTGCGGCGCGGTGGTGGGCGGGTCCACCGCGCTGTGGGTGATGAACGCGCGCTACGGCCAGCTGGTGGTGCTGATGATGGATGCGCGGGATGCCTCCGCCGCGGAGGCGCTGCTCACGGAGGCGCGCCGCGTGGCGCATGGGGCGGGGCTCGAGCGCGTGGTGTGGTGGGAGGAGCCCGCGACGGCGGCGCTCGTCAGTGGAGTGCCCGGCGCGGTGCGCGTGGAGCGGGACGGGTCGCTGCCCATGCTGCGGCCGCTGCGCGCGGGATTGCCTCCCGCGCCAGCGGTCCCCTTCCCTCGCGCCCTCTGGGTGTGAGCTACGCGGTCAGGGCGGAGAGGCCCTGGAACAGGGTCCGGGCCTGCTCGCGTGAGGGCAGGCCCGCCTCATTCATCAGCACCTCCGGCGGCTGATGGCCCTCCACCTCTTCGCCCAGGAGCCGCAGCGCGTCCCGCCGCGCCTGGAGCAACCGCTCCCGCTGGACCTCGCTCAAGCGCTCCTGGGCCCAGGCGTCCACGGCCCACGCCAGCTCCGCGTGCCGCACTTCATCCCGGGTGATGGCGCGCAGCGTGCTCCGCACCTCCGGGTCCCTGGCGGTGCGCCCCTGCCAGCCCGCGACGAAGGCGCCGAACGTCTCCCGCACGCAGCCCTCCACCGCGTTCTCGCGAAGCATCTCCTCCAGCGAGCGGGGCTCGAACGGCGGCAGGTCCACCTCCGGCATCGTCGCGCCGTGACGCCGTGCGAGCGCCTGCATCGCGCGCGTGTGACGGACCTCGTCCCCCGCGGAGCGCCGGGCCGCCTTCACCAGGACCTCCGGCGCGCCGTGCGCCTGGAGCTCTTCCGCGAGCCGAAGGAACGCGGGCACCGACGCCGCCTCCAACCAGGCCGTCTTCGCGAACAGCGCTCCCAGCTCGCTGCCCGGGTCCAGCACGGAGGCTTCCCGCAGGCCCTCCGGGCGGCGGCCGTCATGGAGGCAGGTGGCGTACTCGCAGATGAGGACGGCGCCTCCGAAGGGGACTCTCTGCGCCGAGCAGCGCAGCATGACGCCACCTTCAGGATGCCTGGGACAGGGCTCGCAGGAGGGATTCCAGGGCAGGCTTCCATCCGCTTCGAGTTCGATGGGCCCCGCGGTCTGCGGGGACAAGGGCTCACACCCGTTTTCGTTGTTGTCGCCGCAGGCCAGTCCCCCGGGCAGCAGGGGAGCGGCCAACAGCAGGCCGTAAAGCGTGCGGCGCAACATCCGGTGCCTCGGGACCAACACCCTTCGCTGTGACATGGGTTTCCCCCCCCACGCTCCCATTCCTGGTGAGCGGTCTGGCTCCCCGCCTCCGGCCCGGGGGAACAAGAGCGCCAACCTTAACCCGGATGTGTCACGCGGCGGCAGGTCCCCTAGGATGCGCCGCATGGCCGAGCGAAGGCGCATCATCGAGGGCTCCTGGAACTGCACGTCCTGTGGCGCGAAGAACATCCCCGCGCGCCACAAGAACTGCCCCTCCTGCAACAACCCCCGGGAGCTCACGGGCAAGGAGTCCGAGTTCGACTTCGGCGACGTGGACGCCGCGTCCGGAAAGTCCACCCGCGAGGGCGTCACCGACGAACAGGCCCTGGAGATGGCCGGCGCCGGCGAGGACTGGTTCTGCGCCTACTGCGGCGCGGCCAACCGGGGCGACGGCAAGCGCTGCCGGCAGTGCTCCGCGGAGCGGGGCTCGGACGCGACGTCCGCGCCGCTCGCGGACCTGGGGCCCAAGGTGCCTCCGAAGCCCGCGCCCAAGCCGCGCCGCTTCGGGAAGGTGGCGCTCATCATCGTGGGCGTCCTCGCCTCGTGCTGCCTGGGCACCTGCGCGGTGGGCATCTGGGGCAACATGAAGCATGAGCTCAAGGGCGAGGTGGTGGCGACGAACTGGCGCCGCGCGCTGGTGCAGGAGCGCTTCGTGCCGGAGACGCGCACGGGCTGGCGGGACGAGCTGAGCGCCACCTCGCCGCGCATGCCGGTGAACGGCACGGGCGAGGTCGCGGGCGTGACGAACATCCGCGACTGCGTCTCCAGGCAGCGCGGCACCCGCCGCGTGGCGGACGGCACCCAGCGCGTGTGCCGGACGAAGACGCGCAAGGTGGCCTGCGGCACCGAGGAGAAGTGCACCCGCCGCGACAAGGGCAACGGCTTCGCGGAAGAGGTCTGCCACGACGTCACGAAGTACTGCAACGAGTCCTACGAGGACTGCGACACGGAGACGCGCTATCGCAACGAGCCCGTCTACGCGCAGCAGTGCGCCTATGACACGTACGTGTGGAAGCCGGTGGACACGCGCGAGCTCAAGGGCTCGGACGGGCCGCCGCGCTGGCCGGAGCTCACCGCCGGGACGAACGAGCGGGTGCGGCGCGAGGAGGACTACACCGTGCTCGTGCGCTACGACGACGACGGGGTGAAGCAGCACGAGGTGAAGCCCACGCGCGAGGAGGAGTTCGTCGCGTGGAAGAAGGGCCAGGGCGTCACGCTCACGGTGACGAACCTGGGCAAGGTGGAGCAGGCCGTCCGCCGCTGAGGGAGTCCCATGGAGTGCACCTGCTGTGGCGCCTGCTGCGTGGCGCCGGACATCGCCGCGTTGGACAAGCCGCTGGGGCTGCGCTGCCCGCACCTGGGCGCGGACAACCTGTGCACCGTGTACGAGCGGCGGCCCCAGGTGTGCCGGGACTACGCGGCGGATGAGGTGTGCCGCCGCATCGAGGCCCCCACGCTGGAGGAGCGCGTGCAGAACTACCTGGCGCTGTTCCAGCTCACCGCGGAGGCGCAAGCCGTGCGCGAGTCCGGCTGCGCCTCCATGCGGATGGCGCGCGCCATCCGGGAGCGCAAGTGACGTTCCAGCCCACCGAGCCCTTCGTTCCCGCGCCGGGACTTCGCGGCGCGCATGCGCAGACCATCTACGCGTCGCTCGTGCGCCCCACCCGCGTGCCGCCCCTTCGCCGGGAGCGGAAGGATCTGCCGGACGGGGACTTCGTCGACCTGGACACCTTCGACGGGCCCACGGGCGCGCCGCACGTGGTGGTGCTGCACGGCCTGGAGGGGTCCTCGCAGGCGGGCTACGTCACGGAGGTGCTGCGGGGCGCGGCGAAGCGCGGGTGGGGCGCCACGGCGATCAACTTCCGCTCGTGCAGCGGGGAGCCGAACCGGCTGGCGCGGGCGTACCACTCCGGCGACACGGCGGACACGCTGCGGGTGATGGCGGACGTGAGAGCGCGCATCACCGGGCCCATGCTCGCGGTGGGCTTCTCCCTGGGCGCCAACGTGCTGTGCCGGCTGCTGGAGGAGACGGGGGATCAGGCGCCCGTGGTGGCCGCCGCGTCCATCAGCGCGCCGTACGACCTGGACGCGTGCTGCCGGAAGCTGGATGGCGGTGGCGGCTTCCACTGGCTCTATCGCGAGCGGTTCCTGCGCACGCTCAAGAGCAAGGCCCACGCGAAGCTGCAACGCTTCCCCGGTGCGTTCGACGGGACGCGCATGGAGGCGGCGCGCACCATCCGGGGCTATGACGACGTGGTCACCGCGCCGCTGCATGGCTTCCGGGACGCGGAGCACTACTACCGGGAGGCCTCGTCGGGGCCCAGGCTGGCGGACATCCGCCGCCCCACGCTGCTGTTGAGCTCCGCGGATGATCCGATGCTGGAGGCGCCGGTGATTCCGCCTTCCGCCCGGGACAATCCGTTCCTCAGCGTGGTGCTGACCGAACAGGGCGGCCACGTGGGCTTCGTCGCGGGCCAGGCGTTTCGCCCGTACTTCTGGGCGGAGACCCAGGCGCTCACGTTCTTCGAGCGGGTGCTCGCCCGCTGATCAGCCGAAGAAGAACATGAAGCCGAGTTTCCCGGACGGCTGCACGGTGCGCATCATCCACGACTGCTTCTCCACGGGAGACAGTCCGTCGCGGAAGGGCTCGTCCAGCTTCTGGAGGCTGGGGACGTCCATCTCCATGAAGCTCATGCCGCCGCGCACGAAGAAGCTGAGGCGCCGGGTGGCGTTGAACTCCAGACCCACGTGCGTACTGATGTACGTGTAGCCCACGCGCTCCATGGAGGAGGCGGGCAGCTGCGTGCTGTCCGCCAGCCGCCGGTTGAGCGTCTTCGTGCTCGCGGCCTGCGCGTGTCCGAACTCCCATGAGAACGAGGGAGAGACCTTGCCCTTCAGTGGGAGCAGCGTGAGGCCCGCGCGCAGGGCGCCTCGCAGGCCGTTGTGCGCGCCACCAATGTGCAATCGCAGGTGCTGCGAGGGCCGGAGGACGCCGGAGAGTCCCGCGCCCTCGGGCATGCCCGCGTCGAGCATCAGACCGAAGGGCGCGAGCCGCTCCGGATCATTCATGCGGCGCCGGCCTTCAGCCTGCTGTGATTGCACTTGAGGTAGCTGCACCTGCGGTGCGGTCTGGGCAATGGCCGCGTGGGCCGCCAGGACCGTTACCGCCGCGGTGACGATGGACACCGCTCCCATGAGGCTTCTCCCCGTTCCAGACATCGCGGCCACGCGCGATGAGATTTGCGAGGTACGCCGGATCCCGGGAGCGCTCACTCTCCGAGACCCGGCTGCGTGTTGCTCCCCCCGACCCGCCACTCCACTCCCGCCACTGCCCCACGCACGGTGCTGACTGTCGCGTCGCCTCGATGCCGCTCCCGGCTGGATCGCGAAGCTCTTGCACCGTCACGTCTTCGATTCACGGCCCTTCACTTCTCCCGTCCGGCGACTGCGTCTGCCTTTGCCGGACTCCCCCAAACTGCGCACTGCTCCGTCCCGCCGCCCAGCCCCGTCCAACGACCTGCTTGCTGCCTTGCTCGACCGCGCAGCCTGCTGCCCCCCGTGCCGCGCGTTGCGAGGTGATGCGTACCGCACTGATCCGCCGTGCTGCGTGCTGCGTGCTGCGTGCTGCGTCCCCCTCCTCCGTCCCGCCCGTCCTGCGTGT
>NZ_RAWL01000469.1:0-6351 GCF_003668885.1 Corallococcus sp. AB049A
GGCCTCGGGCTACGCGGTGTCCGCGGCGCAGGGGGAGCGGCAGGCGCCGCTCGCGTTCCACCTGGATGCGCAGGACCTCCAGCAGGCGGGCCTGGGCTCCCGGATGGGCCACACGCTGGAGGAGCTGGATCCGCGCGTGGCCCATGTCGCCAAGTGGCTGGTGGCCGTAGGCGACGCGGTGGCCACGGGTGACTTCGACGGGGACGGCAGGCTGGACCTGTTCCTCACGCACCCGCTGGGCACGCCGGAGCACCACGCGGGCCTGTACCGCAACCTGGGCGGGCTGCGCTTCGAGCGCGTCGCCGTGCCCGCGCTGGAGCGCTTCGCCACCCGCTACAAGGAAGAGGGCCTGGCGGGCGGCGGGACGTTCGTGGACTGGGATGGGGACGGGGACCTGGACCTCGCGGTGGCGGTGGCCTTCGGGCCGGTGCGCCTCTTGCGCAACACGCTGCGCGAGACAGGAACGGCGGGCTTCGAGGACGTGACGGACGCGGCGGGCGTGACGGACCACGCGGTGAGCCTGGGGCTCACGTTCCTGGACTACGACCGCGACGGGCACCTGGACCTGCTGGTGCTCAACGCGATGACGACGCACCTGCCGGACTACCCGGAGCCCGCGCCGCCGCTCAACCTCTTCAAGCTGCCGGAGCCGGAGTACGCGGGCGACCGCCGCATGCTGCGCTTCATGCATGACGGCTGGCACAACGCGAGCAACGGCGGGAAGAACGCGCTCTACCGGGGCCGGGGGGACGGCACGTTCGAGAAGCAGGACGTGGACGCGCTGGGGCTGAAGGAGACGCACTGGTCGCTCGCGGTGAGCACGGTGGACCTGAACCAGGACGGGTGGACGGACCTCTACGTGGCCAATGACTTCGGCCCGGACGACGTCTACCTGAACGAGGGCGGCCGGCACTTCCGCCACCTGGTGGGGACGCGCTTCGGGGAGATTGGCCGCGACACGTACAAGGGCATGAACGCGAGCGTGGCGGACTTCGACCGCAACGGCTGGTTGGACGTGTACGTGTCCAACGTGCACCACTCGTTGCAGGCGGAGGGAAGCCTGTTGTGGATGGTGGGGCCGGGCGAGGACGCGTTCGTGCCGCGCTTCCAGGACGAGGCCACGTTCCGGGGCGCGCTGAACGAGCGCCGCTTCGGCTGGGGCGCGGCGGCGGGGGACCTGGACGCCGACGGGTGGCCGGACCTGGTGCAGGCCAACGGCATGGTGGACGCGCGCCTGGACGCGGAGAAGTGGCGCATCCCGGCGGGACAGCGCAACGACTACTGGTACGTGAACCACAAGCTGATGCAGTCCGGCCCGGAGGTGCACACGTACGCGGACAAGTGGGGCGACATCCGGGGCCGCGTGCTCTATCCGAACGAGGCGCGCCGCGTGTACCTCAACCTGGGCGACTCGCGTCCGGGGCACTTCGTGGACGTGGCGAGGGAGGTGGGCATCGACGCGCCGGACAACTCGCGAGGCGTGTTGATGGCGGACCTGGATGACGACGGCGACCTGGACGTGCTGATCACGAACCAGCACGCGCCGGTGTCGCTGTACCGCAACACGCTGCGCGCCAGCGCCTCGGAGGCGAGGCCGGACGGACACTTCGTGGGGCTGACGCTGGTGGGGAATGGCCAGGGCACGCACCGGAGCGCGGTGGGCACACGCGTGGTGGTGTCCTACGAGGAGAACGGCCAGCGCGTGGAGCAGGTTCGTGAGGTGGGGTTGATGGGCGGCTTCTCCGCGTCGGCGGATCCCCGGTTGCACTTCGGTCTGGGCCGTCACGCGGGGCCGGTGAAGGCGGTCATCCACTGGTATGGCGCCCAGCCGCAGGAGGTGACGTTGGAGGCGGACCGGTATCAGGAGGTGCGTCAGCCTCCCTCGCCCACGGCGATGCGGGGAGGGCGCTGAGGCGATGCTCTCCGCGATGAAGGGCACGACGGTGCGGCGGGAGGCCCTGGACGCCGGCACCCGGGCGCGGATGCTCGCGCTGATGCAGTGCTGCTACGTGGGCGTGAGCGCCGAGCGATTTCATGCGGACCTGGACGCGAAGCAGTGGGTGTTCCTGCTGCACGCCCGGCGCACGCGGGAGTTGGTGGGATTCAGCACGGTGCGGGTGGCGGAGGAGGACGGGGTGGAGGTGCTGTACTCGGGCGACACGGTCATCCATCCGGACTGGTGGGGCCACAAGACGTTGCAGGTGGTGTTCGGGAGACTGTTGCTCGCGCGCAAGCTGCGCCGGCCGTGGAGGCCGCTGTACTGGCTGCTGTTGTCGGGCGGGTACAAGACGTACCTGCTGGCGGTGAACTACTTCCCGCGCACGCATCCGCGCCGGGACTGGACGCCGCCGGAGGGGCGCTCGGAGTTCCTGCAAGGGCTGGCGGCGCGGTGGTTCGGTGCGCAGTACGACGCGTCGAAGGGCACGCTGCGCTTCGACGGCGCGCACTACCGGGTGCGGGACGGCGTCTCGCCCATCGACCGCGACGCGGCGGCCCATCCGCACATCGCCTACTTCGCGGAGCGCAACCCCGGCCACGCCGAAGGCGAGGAGCTGGTGTGCCTGGTGGAGATCCGAGGCTGGGACCTCGCGAGGGCGCTGGCGCGAAGCGTCTGGGGCCAGCTGCGCCGCTGGGCGCGCGGGGAGCGGGATGCCTCGCGGGTCCGCGTGGGGACGTGACGTGCTGACGTCCCGCGCGATGCTGTCCGCCACGATGGCGGCGCTGACGCCGTCCGCGCTGCGCTTCCGTCATGCGCTGCGCGAACCGGAGGCCGCGCAGGCGGAGTGCCTGGCGCGCATCCTCCGCGCCGTGGAGGGCACGGTGCAGGCGGGCCGTATGCGGCACTTCGCGCGCATCCGCACGGCTCGGGAGTTCCAGGACGCGGTGCCCATCTCCACGCCGGACACGGTGGCGGAAGACGTCGAGCGCATCGCGCGCGGAGAATCGCGGATCCTCACTCGCGAGCCCGTGCTGCGCTTCGAGTTGTCCGGTGGTTCCTCCGGCGCGTCCAAGCGGGTGCCGGTGACGCAGGGCCTGCTCCGTGAGTTCCAGTGCGCGCTCGCGCCCATGCTGCACGAGGTCTTCCTGCGCCGCCCCGCCGTGCGCGAGGGCCCCAGCTACTGGTCCATCTCTCCCCTGGGCCGGAGACAGCACCGGACCTCGGGCGGCATCCCGGTGGGCTCCGCGGAGGACAGCGCGTGGTTCCCGCGCCCGTTGCAGCCGCTGCTCTCGCGCGTCTTCGCCGTGCCGGGCGCGGTGGGTCAGGCTCCTCACGTTGAACCGTGCCGCTACGTGACGCTGTGGTATCTCGTGCGGTGCTCGAACCTGTCGCTGATCAGCGTCTGGAACCCCAGCTTCCTCACGCTGCTGATGGACGCACTGGAGCGGCACGGGGAACGGCTCGCGGAGGACCTGGAGCGCGGCACGTTGCGGCCTCCGGAGCACGACGCGGACGGTGCGCCCGTGGGCTCGGATCCCACCTGGACTTCGCTCGTGCAGGGGCTCCAGGGCGTGCGGGACCTCCCGAGCGCCCGGCGACTGCGTGACGGGCTGTCCTCCGCGCGCACGCTGTGGCCGGGGCTCGCGCTCCTGAGCATGTGGACGGACGCCCAGGCGGCGCACGCCGTAGCGGCCGCACGCCGCCGCTTCCCGGGCGTCGAGGTCCAGGGCAAGGGCCTGCTCGCCACCGAGGGCGTCATCACGGTGCCCCTCTTCGAAGCACCCGCGCCGGTGCTCGCGGTCCGAAGCCACTTCTTCGAATTCATGGAGCCAGAGAAGCCCGAAGCACGTCCGCTCCTGGCGCACGAGCTGACGGCGGGCCGCACCTACGCGGTACTCCTCTCCACGTCTGGCGGGCTGCTGCGCTACCGGCTGGGGGACCTCGTCCGCGTGGAGGGCTTCGTGCACGCGACGCCCTGCCTGCGCTTCCTCGGCCGAGCCGACGCGGTCTCCGACCTCGTGGGCGAGAAGCTCTCCGCCGCGCGAGCAGGCACGGTGCTGGACGCCGCGCTGGGCCCCACCCGTCCCACCTTCGCCATGCTCGCGCCGGAGTGGGGCACGCCTCCCGCCTACCGCCTGTTCCTGGAGACGGACGCACCCACCGACGCCCTGGCCGCGAACGTGGAGCAGGCCCTGTGCGAAGGCCATCACTACCGCTACGCACGGGAGCTGGGACAGCTCGGTCCGGTGCGCGCGGTGCGAGTGACCCAGGGCGCCCGGCGCTACGAAGCCCGGTGCATCCAGCTGGGCCAGCGCGCGGGGGACATCAAGCCCGTGGACCTGCACCGTCAGCCCGGCTGGACGGAGTGGTTCACACGAGGGACGTCATGACGGTGGACCTGGACGCGGAGGCGGACCTCGCCCGCTGCGGCGCGCTGAAGGACTTCTGGTACGGGGCGTGTCTCTCCACGGAGCTGCCCGCGAACAAACCCATCGCGCGCACTGTCTTCGGCACAGGCCTGGTCCTCTTCCGCGGACCCGACGGCGCCCCCACCGCGCTGCGAGACCGCTGCCTCCATCGCAATGCGCGCCTGTCGAAGGGCGACGTGTTCGACGGGAAGCTCGGCTGCCCGTACCACGGCTGGGTCTACGACGCGTCCGGCGCGGTGGTGGAGATCCCCGCGCTCGGTCCTCCGCAGCGCGGAGAGAAGCTGGACGCGCACGCCTGCGCGCACGAAGGACTCAAGCCCGCGCCCTGTGAGCTGGGACGGCTCGCGCGCTTCCCCACGCGGGAGCAGGACGGGCTCGTATACGTCTACCTGGGCCCGGACGTCACCCAGGCCCGAGCGGAACCCTTCCGTGTCCCCTACTGGGGCCAGCGCGGCTGGACCGTCTACTTCATGGTCACGCGCTTCGCGAACGGCGTGACGAACCTGGTGGAGAACTTCATGGACGTGCCGCACACGTCCTTCGTGCACCGGGGCTGGTTCCGCAACCCCACGCGCAAGCGGGTCCCCTCCACGGTGAAGCGTCACGCGGGCCGGGTGCGCATGACCTACCACCAGGAGGACGACGCGCTCACGGGCCTGGGCCGGCTGTTCAATCCGCGCGGCCTGCCACTCGTGCACACGGATGAGTTCATCGTCCCCAACGTCACGCGCGTGGACTACCAGTGGGGAGACAGCGGCTTCGCCATCAACTCGCAGTGCACGCCCATCGGGCCCACGGACACGCTCGTGTACACGGCCATCAGCTACCGGCTGCCGGTGGACGTGCCGGGTGCGTGGGTGGGCCGGGCGCTGACACCGCTGGTGCGCTGGTACACCCAGCAGGTCATCCAGCAGGACGTCCGCATCATGGAGACGCAGCGCCAGGGGCTGACGGATGGCCCCGGTGGCGGCGTGTACTCGGGCACGGAGGCGGACCTGCACCACGCGGACATCGAGGCGTACCGCCGCTGGCTGCGCGAGGGCGCGCACGGCCCCGGCCCCGAGGACGCCGAGCGCGACGTGGTGTTCTGGGTCTAGACCGCGCCGGCGGCCTGCGCCTCCTCGGAGTCCGAGGAGGGAATCAGCGCCACGTAGTACCCGCAGAGGAAGGTCGCCCCCAGGAAGAACCCGTGGAGCAGCCCCAGCGTGAGCGCGAAGGGCGGCGTGGGCAGGTTCTCATGCAGCCACATCAGCGTCGCGGCCGCATTGGACGCATGGCACGCCGCCGCCACGCCCAGCGCGATGCAGAGGTGCACCAGCAGCACCCACGTGTTGGCGGTGGAGGTCACCCAGGAGGCCAGGCTCCCCAGCTTCGCGAGGATGCGCGGGTACATGAACTTCCGGAAGAGCGCGCCACAGGCGAGGCCCAGCAGCAGCGGGCCCGCGATCTCGAGGATTGAGTTGACCTGTTCCATGGCCGTGACCCTGCCAGAGGGCGCACGGCCCGTGCAAATTCCCTCACCCCATGCGTCGCAGGCCCGGCAGGTCCTCGGGCCGCAGCACCCAGCGCGGCGGCTCCGGCGGTGACGTGCGCGTGCCCACCTGCGCCGCGGGGAAGCCCTCCACCAGCGCGTAGTCCGGGAACACCGCGCGCGCCTTCACCAGGCTGCCGGCGGCCACGTGGCAGCCCTTCCCCAGGTGGCTGCCCTCGCAGAGGATGGCGCCGGGCTCCACCACCGTGCCCGCGCCCAGGTTGCACGCATGCAGCACGCAGCCCGGGCCCACCACCACGCCTTCATCCAGCACCAGCATGGTGTCCGGCTGCAGGTGCAGCACCGTGTTCTCCAGGATCTGCACCCGCGCGCCAATGCGCACCGGGCCGTTCAGGTCGCCGGTGATCTTCACCCCCGCGCCAATGATGGCCCCCGCGCCGATGACCACGTCGCCGGACACCTCCGCGGAGGAGAAGAGGGTGGCGGTGGGG
>NZ_RAWL01000046.1:0-31427 GCF_003668885.1 Corallococcus sp. AB049A
GCCCTGCCCCCCGACGTCTCCGTGGAGGACGTGCGCCGCGCCACCGCGCTGCTCGGCACGCTCGCCGAGCACCGCGCGCTCCTGCACCACCTCCCCCCGGAGGACCACCACGCGCTGATGGCCGCCGCAGGCCGCCTCATCCACCCGGACAAGGCCACGAAGTCGCGGATGATCAACGCGCTCCGCAAGGAGAAGAAGGACGTGGTGCGCGCCAACGACCGCGCCGTGCGCTCCAGCACGGAGATCCGCGTGCTGCGCAAGGCGCCGGTGCTCTCCCTGCCCGCGCTGCCCGCGCCGCCGCCGGAGGCCGCGCCGGAGCGCCTGCTGGAGGTGCCGCGCAAGTGCTACGTGTGCAAGGTGGAGTTCCGCCAGGTCCACTTCTTCTACGACGCCATGTGCATCCCGTGCGGGGACCTGAACTACGCGCGGCGCACGCAGCGCGCGGACCTCTCCGGCCAGGTGGCGCTCATCACCGGCGCGCGGGTGAAGATTGGCTTCCAGGCGTCGCTGATGCTGCTGCGCTCGGGGGCCACGGTCATCGCCACCACGCGCTTCCCCAAGGACGCGGTGCACCGCTACGCGCGCGAGCCGGACTTCGCGGACTGGGCCCACCGGCTCCAGGTGCACGGCCTGGACCTGCGCCACGCGCCCAGCGTGGAGCTGTTCGCGCGCCACATCGAACAGACGCACGAGCGGCTGGACATCCTCATCAACAACGCCGCGCAGACCGTGCGCCGGCCGCCGGGCTTCTACCAGCACCTGCTGGACGGCGAGCTGCGCGACACCACCACCCTGCCTCCCCAGCTGCGCCCGCTGCTCGCCGGCCACGAGGCCTGCGTCGCCGCGCTCCGTCCCATGCTGGGCTCGGGTGACGTGGGCAACCCGTCCCTGCCCGTGGCGACCTGGCGCAGCAGCGACCCCGCGCTGGGCATCCACTCCTCCGCGGCGCTGTCGCTGCTCCCCTACGCCATGGAGCAGGAGGGCGACACGCGCACCCTCTTCCCGGAAGGCCGGCTGGACGCGGACCTGCAGCAGGTGGACCTGAGGGCCACGAACTCCTGGCGCCTCAAGCTGTCGGAGGTGCGCACCGCGGAGATGCTGGAGGTGCACCTGGTCAACGCGGTGGCCCCCTTCATCCTGTGCGGGAAGCTGAAGCCGCTGATGCTCAAGGACCGCTCAAGGCCGGGCCACATCGTCAACGTGTCCGCCATGGAGGGCAGCTTCTCCCGCTGGACGAAGACGGACCGGCACCCGCATACCAACATGGCCAAGGCCGCGCTGAACATGATGACGCTCACGTCCGCGCCGGACTACGCGCGCGACAACATCTTCATGAACGCGGCGGACACCGGCTGGGTGACGGACGAAGACCCCGTCCACTTCGCCGAGCGCAAGACGCAGGAGCAGGACTTCCAGCCTCCGCTGGACATCGTGGACGGGGCCGCGCGCGTGGTGGACCCCATCATCACCGCCGTGAACACCGGCGAGTACGTCTGGGGCAACTTCTTCAAGGACTACCGCCCCACGGACTGGTGACGCGCGTTCAGCGCAACGCGCCCCAGTTGTAGGTCGCGTTGCTCCCGCCGGTCAGCACGCGCCAGTAACCGCTGTAATACCCATACGTGTCCTTGATGGCCTTGTAGTTGCTGGACACGTTCCAGTCGTTGGGGCTCGTCGTGCCCAGGTTGTAGACGAGCGAGTCCCCCCAGATGGAATAGAGGGCCCACGGCCGCGCGTCCAACTCAGACACCGTGCCGTAGCGGCTGTCGCCCCAGCGCACCGGCAGCTTGTCCGTCTCCGCCAGCATGCGCGGTTTGTTGTAGCCGCCGAGCCCCGTGTAGAACTGCGCCGGGAAGTACGGATTGCCGTGGTAGATGTCCACCGCCACCACGTCCACGCGGTCGTTGCCCGGGTAGTAGTTCCACGGGTCGCCGCCGTAGGTGCCGTCCCACTCGTACGGCGACCAGACGAAGATGAGGTTCTTCAGCCCGCGCGTCTTCACCAGGTAGTCGTGCGCGATGTTCCAGAGCTGCTTGTACTGGGACGGATCCTGGTTCGACCACCAGAACGGCGACGCGCTCCCCTTCTTGTTCATCTCGTGGAAGGGGCGGAACAGCACCGGCACGCCCTGCTGCTGGAGGTACGCGAGCTTGTCTCCCGCGAAGGACAAATCCCGCAGCAGCGCCTGGTACTCGGCGGTGTTGGCCTGCCAGTTGATGACCCGGCCGAACCAGTTGTAATCCATCCACGACTGCCGGAAGTTGTTCTCCCAGCTCTTCACGGACGCGCCCGGATAGGACATGTGGAAGCTGAACCCCACGATGCCCTCGCCGTAGACGAAGCGGTCGCGCGCGAAGCCCACCGCGTAGTCGACGTACGGCTCGCTGTACGTCGCGTGGTAGTTGCCCGGCCCGAAGTCGAACTCCACGAAGCCCGGGCGGCGGCCGGAGATGTCCCCCACCTTCACCCAGTACTCGCCCGCGTAGGACTCCTTCTGGGCCTCGCAGTGCTGGCCCAGGATGGTCTGCTTCGTCCCGCCGTTGCGGCTGTTGTTCTCCAGGTCCGTCAGCAGGTTGTAGACCTTCTGCGCCTGCGCCGTGGGGCCCGGCGTGCTCAGCGTCCGGGACACCTGCGCGCCCGCGGGGCCCGCGCCCAGGCACAGCACCAGCGCCGCCAGCAGGCAGGAAAGGGATGACTTCGAGGGGACGTGCGTCACGCGGGGACCTCCAGTGGCTGCCCGGGGAGCGGCCAGGGTGTCACCTTCCACGCATGAATTGCACGGATTTCAGCTTAGACGAATCTGTCCACCGGCATGCGGGCGGGTTCGCAAGGCCCTGGATTCACTGCCAAAGGGCCGGGCCGGTGGTATCAAGCACGCCACCATGCCTGAAACGCCTTCGCCCCTGTTCAACGCGGTCCCCGTGGAGATGGACTTCCCGGCCGAGGAGCGCCGCATCCTGGCCTTCTGGAAGGAGCGCGGCATCTTCGAAAAGTCGCTCAAGGCGAACGAAGGCAAGACTCCCTTCGTCTTCTACGAGGGCCCGCCCACCGCGAACGGCCTGCCCCACAACGGCCACGTCCTCACGCGCGTCATCAAGGACCTGTTCCCCCGCTACCAGACCATGCGGGGCCACTACGTGCCGCGCAAGGCGGGCTGGGACACGCACGGCCTGCCGGTGGAGGTGGAGGTGGAGAAGGAGCTCCGCATCCACGGCAAGGCGGAGATCGAGAAGTACGGCGTGGAGCCCTTCACGGAGCGCTGCATCGAGTCCGTGTTCCGCTACACCTCCGAGTGGGAACGGCTGACCCAGCGCATCGGCTTCTGGGTGGACCTCAACGAGGCCTACGTCACCTATCACCGGGGCTTCGTGCAGAGCGTGTGGTGGGCGCTCTCCGAGCTCTACAAGAAGGGCCTGCTGTACCAGGGCCACAAGGTGGTGTGGTGGTGGCCGCGCGGCGGCACCGCGCTGTCCGCGGCCGAGGTGGGCCTGGGCTACAAGACGGTGGACGACCCCAGCGTCTACGTGGCCTTCCCGCTGCGCGACGCGCCGGACACGTCGCTGCTCATCTGGACGACGACGCCCTGGACGCTGCCGTCCAACATGTACGCGGCCGTCAACCCGAACGTGGACTACGTCACGGTGGACGCGGGCGACCGCAAGCTCATCCTCGCCGCGGCGCTGCGCGAGGAGCTGGCCAAGAAGCTGAAGAAGGACCTGCCCGTGCTGTCCACGCAGAAGGGCAGCGACCTGGTCGGCAAGCGCTACACGCCGCCCTTCGACACGTACTTCGCGAAGGAAGCCGACGCCACGCTGCCCTTGAAGGACGGCGGCCAGGACACGGTGGGCTGGCGCGTGATTCCGGCGGACTTCGTCACGCTGGACAGCGGCACGGGCATCGTCCACACGGCCCCTGCCTTCGGCGAGGACGACTACCGGGCCTACCGCAAGGACGCCACGCGCTTCCAGGACCCGGACGCGCTGGGCATGCGCTGCGCGGTGAAGCCAGACGGCACGTTCTCCGAAGAGGTGCCGCTCGTCACCGGCAAGTTCGTGAAGGACGCGGACAAGGACCTGCAGCGCAACCTGAAGGAGCGCGGGCTGCTCATCCACACGGAGCAGTACCGCCACGAGTACCCCTTCTGCTGGCGCGCGGACGAAGACCCGCTCATCCAGTACGCCCGCCCCGCCTGGTACATCCGCACCACCTCCGTCATCGAGCAGGCCAAGGCGAACAACCAGCAGGTCAACTGGGTCCCGGAGAACATCAAGGACGGCCGCTTCGGCGACTTCCTGGCCAACAACGTGGACTGGGCCCTGTCGCGCGAGCGCTACTGGGGCACGCCGCTGCCGCTGTGGATCCACTCGGAGACGGGTGAGACGGAGGCCGTCTCCTCCATCGCGGAGCTGCGCCAGAAGCCCGGCAACAACGTGGCCGCCGTGGAGGCGGAGCTGAAGGCGTTCCTCGCCGGCAAGCCGCACGAGGCCAACGCGGAGCACCTGCTGGTCCACAAGCCGTGGATCGACAAGGTCACGTACGAGAAGGCCGGCGCCGGCGGGAAGTTCCAGCGCGTCCCCGAAGTGGTGGACGTGTGGTTCGACTCCGGCTGCATGCCCTTCGCGCAGTGGGGCTTCCCGCACGCGGAAGGCTCCAAGGAGATCTTCAACCGCGCGTTCCCGGCGGACTTCATCTCCGAGGCCATCGACCAGACGCGCGGCTGGTTCTACTCGCTCTTGATGGTCAGCACGCTCATCTTCGACGAGGAGACGCAGAAGCGCATGGGCCTGACGCCCCAGCGCGAGTGGCCCATGCCGTACAAGAGCTGCATCGTGCTCGGCCACGTCTCCGACAAGGAGGGCAAGAAGGAGTCCAAGTCCAAGGGCAACTACACCCCGCCGGAGATCATCCTGGACGAGGTGCGCATGGACTTCGCGGTGCTCACCGCCACGGAGGCCGGCGTCCCGGCGGAGCCCGGCGTGGCGCTCATCGCGCGCGAGGACCTGGAGGGCCTGGACACGCAGGAGGGCGCGAAGGTGCAGCTCTTCCGCCCGGACCGGCCGGAGAAGCCCGTCACGGTGACGGTGAAGGTCCACAAGAAGCTCAAGCGCCGCGTGGTGCTGCTGGCGCCGCAGGAGCTTCAGCAGCTGGACGTGAAGCCCTCCGCGCGCGGCGCGGACGTGATGCCGGTGGAGGTGCCCCGCATGGCGCCGGGCGAGCGCGTGGTGCTCAAGGACCCCGCCACCAAGGCGCCGGGCGCGGACGCGTTCCGGTGGTTCTTCTACGCGGCCAGCCCCACCTGGTCCAACACGCGCCACTCGCTGGCGAACGTGCGGCTGTTGCAGAAGGACTTCCAGGTCAAGCTGCGCAACGTCTACTCGTTCTTCACCATCTACGCGAACATCGACGGGTTCAACCCGGCGAAGGGCACCGCGGGCTCCACGGAGGCCCCGTGGCTGGCCATCCGCAAGAGCCAGGGCTGGCGCGAGGTGAAGGCCCGGCCGGTGCTGGACCGGTGGATCCTCTCCGAGGTGCAGCTCACCCTGCGCGACGTGGCCAAGGCGCTGGACACGTACCAGGTCTACGACGCGGCCCAGCGGATGGTGGCGCTGGTGGACGCGCTGTCCAACTGGTACCTGCGCCGCAGCCGCGAGCGCTTCTGGGCGCCGGGCTTCGAGCAGGACAAGCAGGATGCGTACTTCACGCTCTACGAGGCGCTGACGACCCTCACCGCCATGTCCGCGCCCTTCATCCCGTTCTTCGCGGATGAGATGTGGGGCAACCTGGTGGGCAAGCCGTGGGGCGCCTCTCAGCCGGAGAGCGTGCACCTGGCGCGCTTCCCGGACGTGGACGCGAGCCTCATCGACGAGGGGCTGGCCGCGGAGATGGGCGCGGTGCGCGAGCTGGTGTCGCTGGGCCTCAAGGTCCGCACGGACAACCGGCTCAAGGTGCGCCAGCCGCTGTCGCGCGCGGACGTCATCCTGTCGCGCCGCGAGCTGACGGAGCGCGTGGCGGTGTACCAGGCGCTCATCTCCGACGAGCTGAACGTGCACACCGTGAAGCTGGTGGAGCCGGGCAGCCCGGAGGCGGACGTGGTGCGCTACCGCGTGCGCCCCAACCTGCGCGCCATGGGCAGCCGGCTGGGCCCCAAGCTCGCGCCGGTGCGCAAGGCGTTCGACTCGGGGGATGGCCGCGCCCTGCACCAGGAGCTGCTCACCACGGGCAAGGTCGCCCTCAACGTGGGCGGCGAGGACATGGTCTTCCCCGCCGAGGAGCTGGAGACGCTGGTGGAAGCCCAGCCGGGCTACGCCGCCGCGGGCGGGAACGTGGGCGTGGTGGTCATGCACACGCAGCTCACGGAGGCCCTGGTGGACGAGGGCCTGGTGCGCGAGCTGCTGGCGCGCGTGCAGGGGTCCCGCAAGGACATGAACCTGGGCTACACCGACCGCATCCGCCTGTGGGTGGACGGCGATGACCGCGTGAAGCGCGTCGTCGACGCCGCCCGCGACGAGATTGCCCGCGAGACGCTGGCCTCCGAAATCCACGTGGGCTCCGAGGGGCTCACCGGCTCGGAGGAGGAGGCCAGCCTCAACGGCCTCCCGGCGAAGCTTCGCGTCGAGCGGGCCTGAACCCCGGGTGTGACGCGGCGAGGACCGGGAGGGCATGGGCGCCTCCCGGCTTGCCGCGTCAGGGGGCGGGTGTCACGAGGCAGGGCGCCACCTGCCCGCGCTGTACGACTCCAGCGTGAGGGCCCGCGTGGAGGTCCCCTTCCTGGTGGACTCCCAGCTTACGTGTCGACGCGGAGCGGCCCGGCTTCACCGTCCGTGGGAGCGCGCCGGTACGCGCCGGGCCCCATGCCCCAGCGGCGCTTGAAGGCCTTGCTGAAGGCGGGCGCGCTTTCGTAGCCGGCGCGCTCGGCGATGATGTCCAGGCTGTCGGTGGACTCACGCAGCCAGCGCGCGGCGCGGATCATCCGCCAGTTGGCCAGGTAGTGCAGCGGCGTCTCGCCCACCAGCGCGTGGAAGCGCGCGGCGAACCCGGAGCGGGACACGCCCACGGAGCGGGCCAGCCGCTCCACCGTCCACGGAGTGCCGGGCTGTTCATGCATCAGCGAGAGCGCGTTCCCGACGGCGGGATCCGCCAGCGCCTTCCATCCCGCCTGCTTCGTGCCCGCGAGCGCCGTCTGGGCCCGCAGCGCATGGACGAGCAGCACGTCCGCCAGCCGCCCCAGCACCAGCGCGCTCCCCGCTCCCGGCGTGGCGGTCTCCGCGGTGATGAGCTGCACGGTCGCCGCGAGCGAGGGCGTCCCCTGTCCGTCCTGCGTGGACAGGCGGATGACGGGGGGAAACGCCCGCAGCAGCGGATGCGCGGGGTCCGCGCCGAACTGGAAGCAGCCGGTGACCAGCGTGGTGACCTGTCCGGGTCCGCCCAGCGGCGCGGCGGAGGGACGCAGCAGCTGCGGCGGCACGAAGTCACTGGCGGCGGGAGTGCGGCGGCTGCCGTCATCCAGCGTGTGCGCGGGGGCTCGGGGCAGGAGCACCACGTCTCCAGCGGACAAGAACACCGGCTTCGCAGTGCCCTCGACCTGGAGGCGCAGGCTCCCGCGCGCGACCACGTAGAAGGACGCGTTGGCCTTGCGGGGCATGCGCACCGCCCAGGGAGCACCCAGCTCCACCCGGCCGAAGAGCAGCGTCTTGAAGCGCAGCGTCTCCAGCACGTCGGAGACCACGTCGGTCTCCGGCTCCGGGGGAATTGGACGGAAAGACAGTTCTTTTGGACGCAGCGGCATGGAGCGTCCATAACGGACGGCCTATTCCTGGTCCATCACCTCTTGCTGGAGGCCGCACATGGACCGCACTTCCGCTGACCTGACCCGGCTGATGGACGCGCACCTGACGCTCATCGCCACGGACGTCGAACGCTGGCTCACCCTCTTCGCGGACGACGCCGTCGTCGAGTTCCCCTACGCCCCCTCGCTCGGCAGCCCGGGCCGGCTGGAGGGCATCGCCGCCATCCGCGCCTACTTCGCGCCCATCACGACGCACTTCCAGGACCTCATCTTCACGAACGTCCGGCGCTACCCGGGCGAGGACTCCACGACGGGCTGGCTGGAGGTGCACGGCTCCGCGACGCTGCAGCCCGGGAACATCCCCTACGAACAGGACTACGTGATGCGGATGCAGGTGCGCGACGGCCGCATCGTGCACTACCGCGAATACTGGAACCCGCTGGCCGCGCCCCGGGGCACCTTCGAGTCCTTCACGCAGGAGCGCGCATGACCCGCATCCTTGTCATTGGAGCCGCCGGCAACACGGGACGCCCCATCGCGCAGGGCCTCACGGCGGAGGGATTCACGGTGCGCACCGCCACGCGCGACACGCGCCCGCCCGTCGCCGCCGCCGAGCACGTGCGCTTCGACTGGGCGGATCCGTCCACGCATGGGGCCGCGCTGGAGGGAGTGGACCGCATGTACATCCTGGCGCCCGCGCTGGTGGAGGACCCGTCCAGCCTGATGACACCCGTCCTGGAGCGCGCGCTGTCCGGTGGCGTGCGGCGGGTCGTGCTGCTCTCGGCGTCCGTCGTTCCGGAAGGAGGCCCGGGGCTGGGACAGGTGCACCACTTCCTGCGCACGCAGGCGCCGGAGTGGAGCGTGCTCCAGCCCTCGTGGTTCATGCAGAACTTCGTCCTCCCAGGCCACCACCACGCGGACAGCCTCCAGCGCGACGGCACGCTGGTGACGGCCACGGGACAGGGACGCGTGGGCTTCGTGGCCGCGGAGGACATCGCGGCGGTGGGCGTCCGGGCGCTCGCGGATGAGCGCTCTCACGACGCCGCGCACGTCATCACCGGCCCCCAGGCGCTGAGCTACGACGACGTCGCGGCCATCCTGTCCCGGGTGACGGGCCGCCTCATCCGGCACGTGCACGCGACGCCGGAGGAGGCGCAGCGGCACCTCCAGGCGGCCGGTATGCCGGAGGTGTACGCGCGGTTCCTCACGATGCTCGACATGCTCATCCGCGACGGCGCCGAGGACCGCGTGACGGACACGGTGCTGCGGGTCACCGGCCGCGCGCCGCGCGACTTCGAGTCATTCGCTCGCGCTCGGCGTTGAGTCCGTGTCCGAGCGCAGGGCCTTCGAGCTCACGACGCTGATGGCGATGCCGGCCGTGAGCACCAGGAGGGAACCGATGATCATCATCGGCAGCTTCACCCAGAGGGACGTGCGGTCCCATGGGCGTCCCGTCAGCACGCCCGTGAGCCCCGCGACGACATAGGCGGCGCCCATGAAGTACGTGGGCGCCACCAGGAGGATGGGCAAGGCGCCGTCGCCTCCAAGGCCCACCCAGACGAGGCCTGCCATGATGGCGGCGCCCAGCAGCACCAGACCCGAGCCCTTCGCCAGGGTCCCCAGCGCGCGCAGCCGCACTGCGCCCGGCGTGAGGGGCGCCCCGGCGCTGCCCGTCTCCTCGGACAGCCGCTGGACTCCGTCCAGCAGGAGCTGGTCTTCGAGGCCAGGCTCGCGCGCGGCGGGCTTTGTCTTGGGGCTCATGGTTCGTGAGTCTATCCGTACGACCTCTCGGCACGTGCGTCCCCTGGCCGCTCCGTTGACGCATGGAGACTGCCGGTCACTCCCGGGGCTGGCGGGCTCACCAGCCCATTGCCCCGGGTAGGGCAATGCGCCTATGGGAGGGGCATGGCTGACGTGCCTCTTACCGCAGCGGACTTCGCGCCCCCTTCCGTCGAGGAGTGGCGCCGGCTGGTGGACAAGGACCTCAAGGGCAAGCCCTTCACGGTGCTCCAGTCGCCCCTGGAGGGCGGCCTGTCCCTCCAGCCCCTCTACACGCCCCAGGACGCCCCGGCGCCCTCGGAGCCTCCCGGCGTCGCACCGTACGTGCGCGGCACCCACCCCCTGGGCCACACCGAGGGCGGATGGCTCCTGTGCCAGGAGTACGCGGGCCCGGACCTGGCCGCGACCGCCGACGCGCTCCGTGATGACCTGGAGCGCGGTACACAGGGTGTCTGGTTGCTCCTGGACGCGCCCCACGGCCTGGACGTGAAGGACGAGGCCACGCTGGAGCGGCTGCTCCGGCACGTGCCGCTGGACCGCACGCCCGTGCACCTGGAGCCGGCCTCGGACGTGCTGCGGCCCGCGTCCCTGCTCCTGGAGGTGCTGGCGAAGAAGGCCGGCGCCGCGAAGCAGGGCCTGCGCGGCAGCCTGGGCATCGACCCCATCGCGGTGATCGCGCGGTACGGCGCATCGAAGGTGGATGTGGCCCGCACCCTGGAGGAGGCCGCGCCCATCGTCTCGTCGCTGCTCAAGGACGCGCCGGGCCTGCGCGCGCTGCTGGTGTCCTCGCGCCCCTGGGCGGACGCGGGCGCCACGTCCGTGCACGAGCTGGCGTGGAGCATCGCCACCGGCGTGGAGTACCTGCGCAATCTGGAGCGCGCGGGCGTGTCTCCGGGTGAGGCCGCGCGGTCCATGCAGTTCGCCCTGTCCGTGGGCGGCCAGTTCTTCCCGGAGATCGCGAAGCTGCGCGCGGCGCGGCTGCTCTGGTCCAAGGTCGTCGCCGCTTCCGGCGGTGCGCCGGAGTCCCAGGCCATGGCGCTGCACGCGCGCACGGCCAGCGCCACCAAGACGCGGCGCGACCCGTGGGTGAACATCCTGCGTGGCACCGCGGAGTCCTTCGCCGCCGTCGTGGCGGGCGCGGACAGCGTGAGCACCTCGCCCTTCGACGAGCCCCTGGGCACGCCCGACGAGCAGAGCCGCCGCCTCGCGCGCAACACGCAGCTCATCCTGCGCGACGAGTCCAGCCTCAACCGCGTCGCGGACCCCGCGGGCGGCAGCTACTACCTGGAGCAGCTGACCGGCGAGTTCGCCCGCGCGGCCTGGGCGGAGCTCCAGCGCATCGAGGCGCTGGGCGGCATGTCCCGCGCCATCGCGCAGGGCGACGTGGCCCGCGTGCTCACGGAGACGCGCACCGCGCGCGACAAGGCCGTGCGCACGCGCAAGCTCCCCATCGTGGGCGTCAGCGAGTTCCCCCACCTCCACGAAGCCCCCGTGCAGCGCGAGGCCCGCGCCGTCACGTCGCCGGGCCCGGTGCGCGTGGCGGAGGCCTTCGAGTCCCTGCGCGACGCGAGCGACCGCTACCACGCGGCGCACGGCGTGCGTCCCCGCGCCTTCATGGCCAACCTGGGCACCGTGGCCGAGCACACCGCGCGCTCCACGTGGATTTCCAACGTGCTCGCCGTGGGCGGCATCGAAGCCGTGGAGCACCACGGCTTCGCGGACGCGAACGCCGCCGCGGAGCTGTTCGCGAAGGCGGGCACGACGCTCGCCGTCATCTCCGGCCCGGACTCCCTCTACCCGGAGGCCGTGCCCGCCTACGTCGCCGCCCTCAAGGCGAAGGGCGCCCGCACCATTGCCGTCGCGGGCCGCCCCGGTGACCACGAGGCCGCCTTCCGCGCGGCCGGCGTGGACCTCTTCCTCTACGCGGGAGCGGACCTGTTCCAGCTCCTGAAGACGCTGCACACGCACCTGGGAGTGGCCTGATGCGCCCCACCGTTCCGGACTTCTCCCGCGTCGCCTTCGACGCCCCTGAAACCCAGACGCCGGCTTCCGTGCTGGAAGAGCAGCGCGCCAAGGCCCGCCAGGCCACGGCCGCCGCGGAAGCCTGGGACACGCCCGAGGGCATCCCGGTCAAGCCGCTCTACACCCGCGAGGACCTGGAGGGCGTGGCGCACCTGGGCTCGCTGCCGGGCCTGCCTCCGTTCGTGCGCGGCCCCTACTCCACCATGTACGTGCAGCAGCCGTGGACGGTGCGCCAGTACGCGGGCTTCTCCACGGCCGAGGCGTCCAACGCCTTCTACCGCCGCAACCTCGCGGCCGGGCAGAAGGGCCTGTCCATCGCCTTCGACCTGGCCACGCACCGGGGCTACGACAGCGACCACCCGCGCGTCGCGGGCGACGTGGGCATGGCGGGCGTCGCCATCGACTCCATCAAGGACATGCGCATCCTGTTCGACCGCATCCCGCTCGACCAGATGAGCGTGTCGATGACGATGAACGGCGCCGTGCTCCCCATCCTCGCGCTCTACGTGGTCGCGGCCGAGGAACAGGGCGTGAAGCCCGAGCAGCTCAGCGGGACCATCCAGAACGACATCCTCAAGGAGTTCATGGTCCGCAACACGTACATCTATCCGCCCGGGCCCTCGATGCGGATCATCGGGGACATCTTCAAGTTCACGGCGGAGCGGATGCCGCGCTTCAACAGCATCAGCATCAGCGGCTACCACATGCAGGAGGCCGGCGCGACGCAGGACCTGGAGCTGGGCTACACGCTCGCGGACGGCGTGGAGTACGTGCGCGCGGGCCTCGCCGCCGGCCTGGGCGTGGACGCGTTCGCCCCGCGCCTGTCCTTCTTCTGGGCCATCGGGATGAACTTCTTCATGGAGGTGGCCAAGATGCGCGCGGCCCGCCTCCTCTGGGCCCGCCTGATCAAGGGCTTCAACCCCAGGAGCGACAAGAGCCTGGCGCTGCGCACGCACTGCCAGACGTCCGGCTGGAGCCTCACCGCGCAGGACGTCTACAACAACGTCGTGCGCACCTGCGTGGAGGCCATGGCCGCGACGCAGGGCCACACGCAGAGCCTGCACACCAACTCGCTGGACGAGGCCATCGCGCTGCCCACGGACTTCAGCGCGCGCATCGCCCGCAACACGCAGCTGTACCTCCAGCTGGAGAGCGGCACCACGCGCGTCATCGACCCGTGGGGCGGCAGCTACTACGTGGAGCGCCTCACCCACGAGCTGGCCCAGAAGGCCTGGGGCCACATCCAGGAGGTCGAAGCGCTGGGCGGCATGACCAAGGCCATTGAAGCGGGCCTGCCCAAGCTGCGCATCGAAGAGGCCGCCGCGCGCACGCAGGCGCGCATCGACTCCGGACGCCAGGCCATCATCGGCGTGAACAAGTACCCGCCGGAGCGCCCGGACAACATTGAAATCCTCAAGGTGGACAACTCCGCCGTGCGCGAGGCGCAGATTGCCCGCCTGCGCGAGCTGCGCGCGGAGCGCAACGGCGAAGAGGTCCGCCGCCGCCTGGACGCGCTCACCGAAGCGGGCCGCCGCAACGAGGGCAACCTGCTGGCGCTGGCCATCGACGCGGCCCGGGCGAAGGCCACCGTGGGGGAGATCAGCGACGCGCTGGAGAAGGTCTTCGGGCGCTACGAGGCCACCGTGCGCGGGGTGACGGGCGTGTACTCAGCGGAAGCAGGACAGGCGCAGGGCATCTCCGAAGCGCGGGCGAAGGCGGATGACTTCCTGGCGCGCTTCGGCCGCCGGCCGCGCATCCTCATCGCGAAGATGGGCCAGGACGGCCACGACCGGGGGCAGAAGGTCATCGCCACCGCGTTCGCGGACCTGGGCTTCGACGTGGACATCGGCCCGCTGTTCCAGACGCCGGAGGAGTCCGCTCGCCAGGCCGTGGAGAACGACGTGCACGTGGTGGGCGCGTCGTCGCTGGCCGCGGGCCACCTCACGCTGGTGCCGCAGCTCAAGCACGCCCTCAAGGCCCTGGGCCGCGAGGACATCATGGTCGTGGTGGGCGGCGTCATCCCGCCGCAGGACTACGACGCGCTCCGCGCCGCCGGCGCCTCCGCCATCTTCGGCCCGGGCACCGTCATCGCGAAGGCCGCCATCGAGCTGCTCGACAAGCTGGCCGCCGAGCAGGAGGCGGCGTGAAGCTGCTGCCCGCGGACACCTACGTGGACGGCGTGCGCGCGGGCGACCGGGCGGTGCTCGCGCGCGCCATCACCCTGGTGGAGAGCGAGCACCCCAAGCACGCCGCGCTCGCGCAGGAGGTCCTCACGCGGCTGTTGCCCCACACCGGCAAGAGCCGCCGGGTGGGCATCAGCGGCGTGCCGGGCGTGGGCAAGAGCACCTTCATCGACGCGCTGGGCATGCACCTGGTGGGCAGCGGCCAGAAGGTGGCGGTGCTCGCCATCGACCCGTCCAGCAGCGTCACGGGCGGCAGCATCCTGGGCGACAAGACGCGCATGTACCGGCTGGCGCGTGAGACGGCCGCGTACATCCGCCCCAGCCCCTCCAGCGGCACGCTGGGCGGCGTCGCGCGCAAGACGCGGGAGACGCTGCTCTTGTGCGAGGCCGCGGGCTTCGACGTGGTGCTGGTGGAGACGGTGGGCGTGGGCCAGTCCGAGACGGTGGTCGCGGACCTGGTGGACTTCTACCTGGTGCTGATGCTGGCGGGCGCCGGTGACGAATTGCAGGGCATCAAGCGCGGCATCCTGGAAGTCGCGGACATGGTGGCCATCAACAAGGCGGACGGCGACAACCTGCCGCGCGCCACGCGGGCCCGCGCGGAGTACCGCGCCGCCCTGCACCTGATGCGCCCCGGCGCGGAGCCGGTCGTCACCACGTGCAGCGCCATGGAGGGCACCGGCATCGACACGCTGTGGGCCTCCGTGGTGGACGTCGTCTCCAGGCGCGAGGCCTCTGGAGAATTGCGGCACCGGCGCACCCAGCAGCAGGTGGGCTGGATGTGGGCCATGGTGAACGACGGTCTGCGAGCAGCCCTTCGGGCGCACCCCGAGGTGGCCGCCCTGGTGCCCACGCTGGAGCAGGCCGTACGCGAAGGACGCGCGACGCCCACCTCCGCCGCACTGCGTGTGCTGGGGGCGTTCCTGCCTCAATCGCAGGGCTGACAAGCCGCGTCGCCCCACGGGCAAAGCCTGTCTCAATCGCTTGCCGGGCCTGCACCGCACTCCTAGTGTACGCCCGTGCGACACCCCCAACCGACCACTGCTCCCCAGCCGTACCGGCCCCGCCACCACGTCCGCATCGTCACGGCCGCCAGCCTCTTTGACGGACACGACGCGGCCATCAACGTGATGCGCCGCCTGATGCAGTCCTCCGGCGCGGAGATCATCCACCTGGGCCACAACCGGTCCGTGTCGGAGATCGTCGACTGCGCCATCCAGGAGGACGCCCAGGGCATCGCCCTCACGTCCTACCAGGGCGGCCACGTCGAGTACTTCAAGTACATGATTGATTTGCTGCGCGAGCGCGGCGCGAACATCAAGGTGTTCGGCGGCGGCGGCGGCACCATCCTCCCCACGGAGATTGAAGAGCTCCACAAGTACGGCGTCACGCGCATCTATTCCCCGGACGACGGCCGCGCCATGGGCCTGCAGGGGATGATTGACGACCTCATCTCCCAATGTGACTTCGAGAAGCGCCCGTCCGACTTCAAGGGCCTCTTGAAGCAGCCCCTGCCCCGCGAGCCGGAGCGCATCGCGTCGCTCATCACCATCGCGGAGAACTTCGCGGACGCAGGCGAAGAGCTGCGCTCAGCGCTGAAGACCGCCGTCGCGGACGCCCCCCGGGTGCCCGTGCTGGGCATCACCGGCACGGGCGGCGCCGGCAAGTCCAGCCTGGTGGACGAGCTGGTGCGCCGCTTCCTCGCGGACTTCCCGGACAAGACGCTCGCGGTGCTCTCCGTGGACCCGTCCAAGCGCAAGTCCGGCGGCGCGCTGCTGGGCGACCGCATCCGCATGAACGCCATCGACAACCCGCGCGTCTACATGCGCTCGATGGCCACCCGCCAGAGCAACCTGGCGCTGTCCCGGCACGTCGCCCACTCCATCGAGGTCTGCAAGGCGGCGGGCTTCGACCTCATCGTCGTGGAGACCTCCGGCATCGGGCAGTCGGACACGGAAATCACCGAGCACTCGGATGTGGCGCTCTACGTGATGACGGCCGAGTACGGCGCGGCGACGCAGCTCGAGAAGATCGACATGCTCGACTTCGCGGACGTCATCGCCATCAACAAGTTCGACAAGCGCGGGTCGCTGGACGCGCTGCGCGACGTGAAGAAGCAGTGGAAGCGCAACCACAACGCCTTCACCCTGACCGATGACGCGGTGCCCGTGTACGGCACCATCGCGTCGCAGTTCAACGACCCGGGCATGAACACGCTGTACCGGGCCATCATCGACGCGCTGGTGAAGAAGACGGGCGCGAAGCTGGACAGCCGGTTCTCCCTCACGCCCGGCATGAGCGAGAAGAAGTGGATCATCCCGCCGGACCGCACGCGCTACCTGGCCGAGATCGTCGAAGCCTGCGAGGGCTACGACGGCTTCGTGCGCGCCCAGGCCGCCATCGCCCGGCGCATGTACCAGCTGCACGGCACCATCCAGGCCCTGCGCCAGAACGTGGGCAAGAAGAAGCTCGAAATCGTCGAGCCGAAGGGCGCGGACGACGTGGTGCAGGTGACCGAGCGCGTGGAGGGCGAGCCCGCGTACCTGGGCGACCTGGTGGCGCTGTACCAGGACCTGGAGAGCCGCCTGCACGCGGACTGCCGGCGCCTGCTGGCCGAGTGGCCCGCGACGAAGAAGCGCTACGCCGCGTCCAAGTACCAGTTCCAGGTGCGCGACAAGGTCATCGAGCTGGACCTCATCTCAGAGACGCTGTCGCACCTGCGCGTGCCCAAGATTGCCCTGCCCAAGTATGAGGACTGGGGCGACATCCTGACGTGGCTGCTGCGGGAGAACGCGCCGGGCGCCTTCCCGTTCACCGCGGGCGTCTTCCCGCTCAAGCGCGAGGGCGAGGACCCCGCGCGCATGTTCGCGGGCGAGGGCGGCCCGGAGCGCACCAACAAGCGCTTCCACTACGTGTCGCGCGGCCTGCCGGCGAAGCGCCTGTCCACGGCGTTCGACTCGGTGACGCTGTACGGAGAAGACCCGGACCACCGGCCGGACATCTACGGCAAGGTGGGCAACTCGGGTGTGTCCATCGCGAACGTGGACGACGCGAAGAAGCTCTACTCCGGCTTCGACCTGGCGGACCCGTCCACGTCCGTGTCCATGACCATCAACGGCCCGGCGCCCATGCTGCTGGGCTTCTTCCTCAACGCCGCGGTGGATCAGCAGTGTGAGAAGTGGATCCGCGCCAACGGCAAGGTGGACGAGGTCGAGAAGAAGATCGACGCGCTCTACCAGGAGCGCGGTCTGCCGCGCCCGCGCTACCAGGGCGAATTGCCGCAGGGCAACGACGGGCTGGGCCTGCTGCTGTTGGGCGTGTCCGGTGATGAAGTCCTGCCGGCGGACGTCTACGCGAAGATCCGCGCGTCCACGCTGCAGGCGGTGCGCGGCACGGTGCAGGCGGACATCCTCAAGGAGGACCAGGCGCAGAACACCTGCATCTTCTCCACGGAGTTCGCCCTTCGCGTCATGGGCGACATCCAGCAGTACTTCATCGACCAGAAGGTGCGGAACTTCTACTCGGTGTCCATCTCCGGGTACCACATCGCGGAGGCCGGGGCGAACCCCATCTCCCAGCTGGCCTTCACGCTGGCCAACGGCTTCACCTTCGTCGAGTACTACCTGTCGCGCGGGATGCACATCGACGACTTCGCGCCCAACCTGTCGTTCTTCTTCTCCAACGGCATGGACCCGGAGTACGCGGTGCTGGGCCGCGTGGCGCGCCGCATCTGGGCCAAGGCCATCCGGGACAAGTACGGCGGCAACGACCGGTCGCAGAAGCTGAAGTATCACATCCAGACGTCCGGCCGTTCCCTGCACGCGCAGGAGATTGCCTTCAACGACATCCGCACCACGCTGCAGGCGTTGCTGGCGCTCAACGACAACTGCAATTCGTTGCACACGAACGCCTACGACGAGGCCATCACCACGCCCACGGAGGAGAGCGTGCGGCGCGCGCTGGCCATCCAGCTGGTCATCAACAAGGAGTTCGGCCTGTCCAAGAACGAGAACCCCAACCAGGGCTCGTTCATCATCGAGGAGCTGACGGACCTGGTGGAGGCGGCGGTGCTCAACGAGTTCCGAGCCATCTCCGAGCGCGGCGGCGTGCTGGGCGCGATGGAGCGCATGTACCAGCGCTCCAAGATCCAGGAGGAGTCGCTCTACTACGAGACGCTCAAGCACGACGGGACGCTGCCCATCATTGGCGTGAACACGTTCCTGGATCCGAAGGGCTCCCCCACGGTGACGCCGCCGGAGGTCATCCGCGCGACGAAGGAGGAGAAGGACTACGCCATCACCGCGCGTGACGCCTTCTGGAAGCGCAACGCGAAGACGGCGCCCGCGGCCCTGGAGGCGGTGCGCCGCGCGGCCCTGGACAACGGCAACGTGTTCGGCGCGCTGATGGACGCCTGCAAGGTCTGCACGCTGGGACAGCTGTCCCGCGCGCTGTACGAGGTGGGCGGTCAGTACCGGCGCAACATGTGACGCGAGCGCCACGGTCCCGGGCACGTGTCCCGGGACCGCGGCGTGGGTTCATCAAGGGGGCAGCACGTCGAAATGGCAGGCGAAGCTCCCCAGCGACGACGAGAGGTCCGCCCACAGGTCGATGCCGTAGGTCGCGGATTCAGGCGCCGTGAGGGTCTCAAACCAGCGCGTGCCTGCATACTCGTGAGAGGACGGCACCCAGTTGCCCCGGGCATCGCGGAAGTCGGCACGGAGCGGCCCCTGTCCCGACGTCTCCTTTCCATCACAGCTGAACTGGTAGCGCTGCCCGGCGGTGGCCTGGAAGGAGAAGAAGTCGTGGTCGAAGGGGTCCAGGATGCGGACGGACACGGCCTGGCTCGGGCCCGTCAGCGGCGTCGCCGTGGCCAGGATGTCGCCGTGGTCATCCGCGCCCAGGTCCTCGAACTGGAGGGTGTAGTTCTCCTCCACCCACAGCATCTCGAGGGCGAAGCTCCCGGTGGCTCGCACGAAGTGCGTGCCGTGGGATGCCTTGAAGACCATCCGGGTATCGTCCGGCGTCGCGGGGGACGTGAACCCGCCTCCGGGAGCGGCGGCGGACAGCCGGCACGGCTCCGTGCCCTCCATGGTGCAGGAGACGCGGTAATGATGCCCGGGCTGGACGACGAGTGAGAAGACGTCCTGGTCCCCCACCACATCCATCTTCCCCTGCACCGCCGGGGTGCCCGCCGGAAGCGGCGTGGCGGTCTCCACGGTGTCCCCGTGGTCCTCCGCGCCCTGGTCCTTGAGGGTACAGCGATAGGGATGGGACGCGCCGGCCTCATTCATGTCCCGGATCTGCGCGTAGGCCGTGCCGTCCAGGGCCTTCATGGCCACACGCCCCCGCAGGTCAGGATCGAGGCCCTGGTTCCCCGTGGACGCCTGGACCTTCCCCTTGGAGGTCAGCAGGGCCAGGGACCAGGACTCCTTGGGGAAGGTGCAGTCGAGCGCGTAGACATTGCCCGCGACCGTCGGGAAGGAGAGCAGATCCCGTTCGCCCCAGTGCTCACCCACGCCCACCAGGACCTGCTCCGAGGGTGTCCAGGGCGTCGCCGTGGCGAACAGGTCGCCGTGGTCGTCCAGGCCCGCGTCCACGAGGCGGAAGGAGAAGGGCAGCCGGGGCGCCTCGGAGTACTCGGAGTACCACGAGACCTCCACCGTATGGACAGCGCCCGCCGTGAGCCCGGACCAATGCCAGGTATCGGGGAGGCTGCTGACGGAATGGGACCGGGTGCCCTGCTCGAGCGACCTGCCTGCCGCGTCCCGCATCTCCAGGAAGTAGCCCTCGTTGCCGGCCTCGACGATGAAGTCGTAGTGGTGCCCGGCCTGGGACACGAAGGCGAACTGGAGCGGCGTCCCCACCCCCTTCCAGGGAACGGAGTGGACCTCCGTCGCGGACGGCGTCAGCAGCGTGTGCCCCTCCGGGATGACCACCGCCGATCCGGCATCCGGCTCGGTTCCGGCATCCGGCTCGGTTCCGGCATCCGTCCCGGCGTCCACGGGGGTGCCCGCGTCCGGGGTGGGTTCGTCCTTGGAATCACAGGCGCTCAGCGCGAACAGACACGCGCCGAGCATGAAGGCAGACAACGGGCGCTTCAGCATTGGCATTGGATGGGCCTCCCCCTCTGGAGGACGCCCACCCTATGCCATGACTGACATCACTCCCAACCACTCTCAGTACGGACTCGACGTGGGGCGGATGATGATTTCACTCACGTCCACGTCCGCGGGCTGGCTGATGGCGTAGCTGATGGCCCGGGCGATGGCGTCCGCCGGAATGGCGTCCTTGCGGAACTCACGCATGTACTCGCGCGACGCCGGATCGCTGATGGTCTCCGCCAGCTCCGACTGGGTGACTCCCGGAGAAATCACCGTCACGCGGATGTCCGCGCCCACCTCCTGGCGCAGCCCCTCGGAGATGGCCAGCACCGCGTACTTCGTGGCGCAGTAGACCGCCGCCGTCGGGACCACCGAGTGCCCGCCAATGGAGGACAGGTTGATGAACTGCCCCGACTTCTGGCGCTTCATCACCGGCAGCCCCGCCGCGATGCCGTGCAGCACGCCCCGGATGTTCACGTCGATCATCCGGTTCCACTCGTCCAGCTTCAGTTCGTCCAGCCTGGACAGCGGCATCACGCCCGCGTTGTTGATGAGCACGTCCAGCCGCCCGTACTCCTTCAGCGTGAAGGCCACGAAGGCGTCCACGTCCTCGCGCTTCGTCACGTCCAGCGCCTTGTAGCGAGCCTCGCCGCCCTTCGACCGCAGCTCGCCCGTCAGCGTCTCCAGCCGGTCTGCCCGGCGCGCGCCCAGCACCACCTTCGCCCCCTGGCTGGCCAGCAGGCGGGCTGTCGCCTCGCCAATGCCGCTGCTCGCGCCCGTGATGGCCACCACCTTGCCCTGGATGTTCGTCGTCATCGCTTGCGTCCTCGCTCTTCAGGCCCGGCGCGGAAAGGGCGCCGGGCATGACTTCACCCTCTCAAGGAACGCGGAAACGGCGGTATCCGGATGCTCGCGGACTCTTGCCCATTCCTGCACGAGCACCCGTCCCCCACAGGAGTTAGAACGAACGCGCATGCCGACCGCCCCGAGCCCGCAGCTGTCCGAGCTGGCGTCCCTCCTGGAACGCCACACGCCCCTGGACGGCATCCACGCCACCGCCATCCCTCGCGTGGTGCTCATCCGCGCCTCCCGCCCCTCCACGCCCCTGCACGCGCTGCAGGAGCCGGCGCTGTGCATCGTGGCGCGGGGCCGCAAGCAGGTGCTCCTGGGGGATGAGCTGTATGTCTATGGCCCGGACCAGTGCCTCGTCGCGTCCGTGGACCTGCCCGTCACGGGGCAGGTGGTGGAGGCCTCGCCGGAGGAGCCCTACCTCTGCTTCCGGCTGGACCTGGAGCCGGGACAGCTGGGCAGCCTGATGATGGAGGCGGCGCTGGAAGCTCCCGGCCCCACGGACATGGTCCGGGGCCTGGCGCTGGGGCCGGTGGGCGCGCCGCTCCTGGACGCGACGGCGCGGCTCGTGCGGCTGTTGGACACGCCCAAAGACATCCCCGTGCTCGCGCCGCTCGTCATCCGCGAAATCCTCTACCGGCTGCTGTCCGGCGAGAACTCCGAACGGCTGCGGCGCATCGCCGTGGCGGACAGCCGCCGGGAGTCCGTCACCCGCGCCATCCACTGGCTCAAGGAACACTACGCCGCGCCGCTGCGCATTGAACGGCTGGCGCGCGCCGTCCACATGAGCCCGTCCGCGCTGCACCACCACTTCAAGTCCGTCACCGCCATGAGCCCGCTGCAGTACCAGAAGCAGCTGCGGCTCCAGGAGGCCCGCCGCCTGATGCTGGCGCAGGCCATGGACGCGGCGATGGCCGGCCACTCCGTGGGCTACGAGAGCCCGTCCCAGTTCAGCCGCGAGTACAGCCGGATGTTCGGTGCCCCACCTTCGCGTGACATCGCGAGGCTGCGCGAGTCGCTGGGCTCCGCCGCGGCGGCGCGGGAGTAGTCCCCAGGGCCGATGCGGACCCGGGACATCGTTTCCACGTTTGCCCCCCTTCCGGGGCCGTCGCGCCGGGAGGCCTACCCAGAGGGAGGGGCACGATGTCATCTGGTGAAGGTGGAGACTGGGGGCTGAAGCGCACGGCGGAGCAGCTCACCGCCGGGGACCTGGAGCAGGTGGCCCGCGACGAGCCCCTCCCGGACGCATCCCTGCCCCCCTCGGGCAGCGCCGTGCGGTTCCTGCGGGTGAACCTGATGCGCATCGCGGGGCACCTGGGCGAGCTGCACCTGCCGGACCTCCACGAGGTGGTGGGCTCCGCGCTCCAGCCCGTGGAGGGCCCCCCGCCCCTGCTCTTCGTCGCACAGCTGCGGGAGCGGCTGGCCTTCGAGCGGACCAGCTCGCGGCTCTACGCGGGCCTGCTGGTGAAGACGCATGCGCTGGGCAGCTACCCGGGAGGCCCCACGCCGGAGCGGCTGGTGGAGCTGCACAACCAGGAGCTGGACCACCTGAACCTCATCCGCGAGTGCATCTACCGGCTCGGCGTGGACACGCCCCCGCTGACGACGCACGGGGACAGCGCGGACTCACGGCCCCATGGGCTGCTGCGGGCCGTGGACGACCCGTGCGCCACGCTCCAGGACGCGCTGCGCGCGGTGCTCATCTCCGAAATCCTCAACAACGCCGGCTGGGCGCTGCTCGTGGACCTGTCCCAGGAGCTGGGGCCGCCCGACCTGGCGGACGCCTTCCGCGAAGTCCTGCGCGAGGAGACGCTCCACCTGGAAGAGGTCACCCACTGGGTGGCCAACCTCCCGGAGGACATCCGCGTCACCAGAGCGCGCATCGCCGCCAGCTGAAGAGCACTTAGCGGGACACGGGCCGCCGCCGGGACACGAGCTCCCGCACGGTGGCGATGAAGCGCGGCTTGTCCGCGCTCCCCTTCACCCCGTCGAAGTCCAGGTCCAGGTTCTCCGCGATGGCCCGGAGGTATTCCAGACAGGGTTCGTCCTCGGGCGTCTTGCCTTCGGCGAACAGCGGATGGCAGGTGGGGCAGTAGTTGACCACCCAGACGCGCTCGTCCTCGGGGATCTCCAGCGACACGGGGCTGCCGTCGCTCATGTCCTCTTCGTACGGCTCGATGCGCCAGATGCCCGTGGCGTCGTCGTCACCCATGAGCAGCTGCCGGTAGTTGAGGCTGGGGACGAACTCCCAGTCGCCCCAGTCGTAGCCGAAGGCCTGCGTCTTCGTGCGCCGTGCGCGGCCCCGGGCCTTTTCGAATTCCTCCGCGTCCTCCGGCGCGTCATCGGCCGCGAAGAAGAACAGGTCCAGCACGGCCTCGTCGTTGCCGATGCCGTCCTCCTCGCACTCCTTGCCGGTCTTCTCACCGCACACGAACGACGACGGAGGACCGCAGACACTGCATCGGTAGTCGTGGACGCCCATGGAAGCGGAGGCTAGCAGGCCCCGCCCTTCATTCCTCGGGGGCCTCCAACACATCGAAGGTGCACGTCAGCTGGCCGCCGTCCTCGCAGCGGTAGACGAAGCGCCCTTCCGCCGCGGACGCCGTCACGTCCTCCAGCGTCACGGCCGCCATCGTGCCCACGGCTACGACCCGCCGGACCGCATGCCTCCGTATGAAGGGGCATGCGAGCCATGAACCTCCGCCGGACGCGGTATTTGCTGGGTGCCCTGCTGTCGTGGGGCGCCTCCGCCTGCCACGGGATGGAGGGCCCCACGCCCCCCGAGGAGTGCTCGGACTGCACGGGGGTGCCCGGGCTCGTCCGGGCGTTCGATCGGGGCACGCCGTCCTTCCAGGTGCAGCCTCGCGCGGGCTTCGGAGGACTCAAGCTCCGGCGGGCCTCCGGACGCACCTTCGTGCTGGAGACGACGCGGGACGCGGAAGGGCGGGACACGCGCCGGCTCACCGTGTCCTCGCGGGACGGCACGCGGCTGTGGGCGTTCGACGCCGCGGCCGGTGACCACCTCAGCGACTTCACCGTGCACCCGTCCGGGGACGTCACCCTGGGCGTCGAGCGCACCGGCGCGGCGGCGGAGGCGTACGACCTGGTGCGCCTGTCCGCGGAGGGGCAGGTGCTGTCGCGGCAGCCGCTGCCCACGCCCGCGACGGTGCCCGAGGCCGACCTGGGCGGCACCCTGCCCTCCCCCGCGTTCCGCATGAAGTCGCCCTGGGTCCACGCCCTCACCGACGGCTGGCTGCGCACGGAGGCGCGCGGCGAGGACGTGGCCGTGGCCTTCCTGTCGCTCGTGGCCGTCCCGGAGGACGCGCCCACCACGCAGGAGCTGGTGTCGGGGCTGATGACGCTCCAGTGGGCGGACGGGCGCTACAGCGAGCAGTGGACGCGCATCGTCGACGGGCGCCACTCCACGCAGCCGGCCGCGTGGGCCTACGACGAGTTCCGCTGGCGCGAGGCCTCGCTCCGGCCGCTGCTCGCGGTGGACGCGGAGGGGCGGCTGGTGGTGGGGCGGACCTGGAACAGCTCGCGCTGCATGGCCTCCAGCCGCACGTTCAATGACTTCACCGCCGTGCACTGCCGGTCCGGCGAGGACGTCACCACGCCCTCGGACACCGAGCGTCAGCCCTTCGCCGTGACGGCCTTCACGCCGGTGGGCACGCGCATTGGCACGCACGTCTTCGTCCCCGCCCGGGCGGCGGAGTTCGTCGTCTTCGACATGGCGGTGCGCGGCGGAGAGGTGGCGCTCGCGGGCACCGTGGTGACGGAAGGTGGGGATGGCACCATCGCCTGGTACCCGTCCGCGCCCGGCGTGCAGGACCAGATGACGCCGTACGACGGCTATCTGGGCGTGCTGTCGCTCGACTCGGGCGCGCTGCGCTTCGAGCACCGCGTGGACACGGGCCGCGCGGACCACTTCTCCGCGCTGCGCTGGACGGACGCGGGCCTGGTCGCCGTGGGCGCCGCCGGGTGGGACCGGTGGTCCGGAGGGATGAGCATCTCGCGCGGGGCCGGGGCGCTGCTCACGCTCGCGTCCACGGACGGCCTGACGGTGCGCACCCGGCGGGCCGGCCCCGAGGCACCGGACCGCCACACCCACCTGCTGGGCGTGGACGCGGATGGGGACTCCCTGGTGGCGGTGGGGCTCGCGGATGCGCCGATGACGCACTCCGGAGACGGCGGCCACGCCGAGGCCATGACCTTCGGCGGGCTCACCGTGGAGCTGCGCTGATCAGTCCGCGGGCGTCACGTAGCAGAAGTCAGACAGGTCGGGGCAGTCCTGCGGACAGCTGGACGGGTTCTCCGTGGCGGGGTCGCAGATGAAGTCGCCACAGGAACCACACAGCGCCTTCTCCTGCCGCGCCAGCTCCGGCGCCGGGGCGCCCGTCTCCACCACGCCTCCTCACGCCAGCAGCAGGCCCGACACCAGGGCCACAAGCCCCATCCTCATCGCGCCCATCTTCGTTTCCGTATTTTTCGGCTTTTACACCCTGGACAGGTCTTGAGCTTGTCAATACAGGAGGCGGATGGCGCTCAAAGCGCCCGGAAGCGCGGCGTAGACTGCCGCGCATGACGACCTCCGCCTCCGACGCCTCTCGGCTCCTGGACCTGCTGTGGGAGCGCTACGCCTCCGAAGTCCCCTTCGCGCGCACCTTCGTGACGCTGTCCGGAGGGCACTTCCGCAATGACCACGTCGCGTTCCGCACCCTGGCGCGGCCGGAGGGAGGCATTGCCCTCTTCTCCCGCGTGTTCGAGCGGTTCGGGTGGAAGCCGGCCGGCGCGTACACGTTCCCGGACGCACACCTGTCCGCCATCTACCTGTCGCATCCGGACGGGCTGCCGCGCGTCTTCCTGTCGGAGCTGAAGCAGGAGGAGCTGTCGCCGCGCGCCCGCGAATTGCTCGCCGCGCTGCCGGTGGATCCGCCGCCTCCGGAGGACGTGGAGGCGCTTGCCGCGTGGTTCACGGCGCCGCCGCCTCCGGACGAGGCCGCGCTGCTGGAGCTGGAGAAGGAGACGCAGTACGGCGCGTGGCTCCTGGCCTTCGGCCGCAAGGTGAACCACTTCACCGGCGCGGTGGACGACGTGGAGGCGTGGCAGCGGCGCATGCGCGAGGCCGGCGTGCCCATGAAGGCAGACATCGAGGGCGCGCCCGGCACGTCGCTGAGACAGACAGCCACGCACGCGGCCCCGCTGCCCCTGACGCTCCGGAGCGGTGGCACGCGTGCCTGGCCGTATGCGTACTTCGAGATCGCCGAACGCTCGGGAGGCTTCGACGGGTTCCTGGGGCCGCAGGCCCGCGCGCTGTTCGACATGACGAAGCGGGGCTGAGCCGGGTGTCCGCTCGCCGATGAAGGCTTCCATCGCCGGGGTGGGGCCTTCAGGCACGCGGCGGGGAGGACGTGTTGCAGGGGCCGGGACGCCTCTCCACCTTGCCGCACGACAAACCCAGACAGAGGAGGCACACCATGCCCATGTCCCGACTTCCGCTGACGCTCGCCGCGGCCGCGGCGCTCTGCTTCTCCGCCGGCTGTTCCAAGAAGGAGATGCACAAGCAGGAATCGAAGCAGCCGCTGCCCGCATCCGCCCAGTCCTCGGCGGACCAGCGCTGCCCCATGTCCGTGCCGGGCACGCAGGTCCAGACACAGGACACGTCCGACGGCGTGGCGCTCATGTTCACCACGTCCGACCCGACGCAGGTGACGGACCTCCAGGCACGCGCCCGGCGCATGCTGACCGAGCAGTCCAAGCGCACCGGCGCGGCGACTCCCTTGGACCTGGCCCAGGAGGAGGACCTGGGCGACAGCCCCACGGAGATCCAGGACGGCCTCGACGAGAGCGGCACCGGCGGAGGCGGCGACCAGGGCATAGCCGGGGCGCCCATGGTCCCCGCCAGGGTCGTGGCGACGGACACGCCCAACGGCATCACCCTCACCTACTCCGCCCAGGACACCATGCAGAAGCGCCAGCTCATCGACGAGGTCCACGAGACCGCCCGTCAGCTGAAGGGCGGCCACTGCCCCGGCATGTAGCCCCCGCGCCGGGACGGCGGGGACAACGCCGTCCCGGTGAAGGCCCTACCGGCGGAACACCACCGTGAGGTTGTTGCTCGGCATCTCCACCACGCGCTCGCGCTGGAGCCCGTGAAGCCCGGCCTCCCGGCTCACCGCACCCAGTTCGCGCACGCCCCAGGACGCATCCCGCGCGCGGAGGGATTCGTCGAAGGCGAGGTTGCTCGGCGCGGTCTCCTTCCCCTCCACGAAGTAGGGCCCGTACAGCACCAGCCGTCCGCCCGGACGCAGCACGCGCCCCGCGCCCCGCATCAGCCCCTGGCAGGCCGCCCACGGCGCGATGTGGATCATGTTCACGCAGAGCATCGCGTCCGCGTGCTCCACCGGCCACGCATCCGACGCCGCGTCCAGCAGGCGGGCAGGCAGGACGTTCACCAGCCCCTCCTCCGCGCGCCACGCGTCGATGCTCTCCAGCGCCGCCGCGTCGCCGTCCGTCGGCTGCCAGGTCAGCCCCGGGAAGGCTCTCGCGAAGAAGGCCGCGTGCTGGCCGGTGCCGCTCGCCACCTCCAGCAGCGTGCCTGACGCGGGCAGCACCTCCCGGAGCACGGCGAGGAGCGGTTCGCGGTTGCGTTCGGTAGCGGGCGCGTGACGCTTCATGCCCCACCCTCTTCCACACCCGCGCACGCGAGGGAAGGACGTTCGCGGAAGTTTCCAATCACAGCCAACACGCGAATCTTTCGCACGGGGCATCCGCAACACTTTCCCGGTCCGCTCGAAAACCTCCTGCCTTTGACTCGCCTCATCCCCCAGGCAGGAGTGACCTTGCGTTTGTTCAACCGGAATGTTTCACGCATGCTGTGCTCGGTGTCCCTGTTCGCGCTCGCGGGGTGCGGGCCGCTGGACGCGGACGCCCCTTCGCTCCCGGAGCAGGAGACCGTGACCGCCCGGCAGGCGGTGTCCACCATCGCGTACCGGAGCAGCGCCACGGCGGGCGGCAGCACGCGCACGTCGCTGAGCATCGCGAAGCCCACCGGCACCGCCGCGGGTGACGTGCTGCTCGCTCGCATCATCAACCGCAACAACGTGGCCGCCGTGGCGACGCCGCCCGCGGGCTGGACGCTGGTGCGCTCGGACCAGAGCGCTTCGCAGCTCAAGGCGTGGGTCTTCTACAAGGTCGCCACCGCGTCCGAGCCCTCCACGTACGATTTCAACATCGACATCGCCAGCTACATGGCCGGCAGCATCTCCGCGTTCTCCGGCGTGGACACGGCCAACCCCATCGACGCGCAGACGGGCCAGAAGAACGGCCTCACCGCCAGCTTCAACACGCCCGCGCTCACCACCAACACCGCCAACGGCGTCGCGGTGTGGTTCGGCACGCAGCTGTGGACCGGCGCCGCGTGCCCGGCGAGCCCCATCATCCCGCCCGCGGGCTTCACCGAGCCCGTGGACACCTGCCTCGTGTCCTCGTCCACCGGCGTCATCTACAACGTCGCCTACAAGGACCTGGGCGCCGCGGGGGCGCAGGGCTCGTTCAATGGTTCCTCCCCCTACGCGGAGACGAACACCGCCCAGGTCGTCGCGCTGCGCGCGGCCAACGCCACCACCTCCTGCTCCGTGGGGGACACCTTCTCCACCGCGTACACCACCCAGGGCACCGTGACGGCCACCGCGCTGGTGGAGCCGTCCGGCATCGCCGCCAGCCGCCTCACCCCGGGCGTGCTCTACGCGCACAACGAGGACACCACCGCCATCGTCGCCATCAGCACCGCGGACGCGAGCACGAAGGGCACCTTCACCGTGTCCAACGTGACGCCCGCGGACTGGGAGGACGTGGCCACCGGCCCGTGCCCCGCCGGCCAGTGCATCTACATGGGTGACATCGGCCGCTCGAGCGCCAACTTCCCCACGCCGCCGTCCACCTTCGCCGTCTACCGCATCCCGGAGCCCAACATCGGCGCGGGCCAGACGAGCGGCAACCTCACCGCCGAGGCCTTCCCCTTCCAGTACCCGGACACGCCCAAGGACGCGGAGACCATCATGGTCCACCCCACCACGGGCGACATCTACATCGTCACCAAGTCCTACTCAGGCGCGAGCAAGGTCTACAAGTTCCCCCAGCCGCTGCCCACGCCCGGCACCATGAGCACGCTCGTGTTCGTGGCGAACCTCCCGCTGCCCACGACCACGGACACCAACTACGGCGCGGCCACGTCCGGCGCCATCCACCCGTGCGCCAACCGCTTCATCCTGCGCACCTACCGCAAGGTGTATGAGTTCCGCGCCGCCGCCGGTGCCGCCTTCGAGACCGCGTTCGCCGCCACGCCCGTCTCCCTCACGGACACCGTGGAGGGCCAGGGCGAGGCCATCGAGTACGACGCGACCGGCACGGCCTATTACACGATGAGCGAGTCCCCCTCGCCCTTCAAGCTCAAGCGCGTCGTGCGCCAGTAGCCCGCCACACCGGCGGTCCGAGGCGGGAACGGAATTGATGTTTTTTCACGTTTTACATGCATAATCACATCCATGCGAAGCTTCCGTTCCCGTCTCGCGCTGCTCTCCGTACTCACGCCGCTCCTGGCCTGCGGGCCGGAGGAGGACACGCCGCGCGCTGCTGACACGCTGTCCGGGCAGACGCGCGCGCTGGCGGCCACGGGCCACAAGGCGTTCCGGGTGATGACGTACAACGTGCGCGGGCCGCTGGACACGGGCGTGCGCGCGTGGCCCAACCGCAAGGCGGCCGTGCTCCAGCGCATCCTCGCGAACAACGCGGACATCGTCGGCGTGCAGGAGGCCCAGTCCCCCTCGGGCGGGCCCAGCATCCCCGCGGACCTCATCGCGGGGCTGACGGGCACGGACAAGCCCTACGGCGTCTACAACCCCGGCGGCGGCAGCCCGAAGCTCATCTTCTTCAAGAAGAGCCGCTTCGAAATCGCTCCGGAGGTGGGCCAGGGCAACGAGGCGCTGGTGAACCCCTATGCCTCCAGCGCCACGTGCTTCAGCCACGCGGAGGGCAAGAAGATTGCCTGGGTGGGCCTGCGCGACCTGACGTCCGGGCAGGTGTACTTCGTGGCCAACACGCACTTCGCCTACGGGGCGGAGTGCTCGCTGGGGCGGCTCAAGGAAGCCGAGCAGATGGCGTCGTTCCTGGCCACGAAGCCCGGCGGTCTGCCGGTCATCGCCATGGGCGACTTCAACTCCGACGCGCAGGGGCAGTCCACGCCGGGGGAGACGACCATCGAGGACCTGGAGTCCGGAGCCCGGCTGTTCCGCACCGCGCGCTTCGACGGCGTGACGGGCGTGGACGACGCCACGTTCAACAACGCGTGGAACGGCTCCACGTCCACGAAGTACAACCGGCTGGACTACATCTTCCACAACGGGGGCGCGCTCACCTCGTCCGCGCCCGCCATCGACCGGACGGAGACCAACGGCCTCACGCCGTCGGACCACTACCCGGTCCTGGCCACCCTCCGCCCGGCCCTCTTCGCCGCGGGCTCCACCCTTTCGCCCACGCCCTCCGGCACGTCCACCAGCACGCAGCTGTTCTTCGCGGACGTCACCGGTGATGGCTGCGCGGACCGCATCAGCTGGAACTACGCGGTGGGCGAGGGCGAGACGTGGGTGGCGAAGTCGAAGTGCGACGGCGGCTTCGAGGCGGCGGTGAAGAACACGGGCGCGACCAGCGGCGTCGCCACCACGCGCTTCTTCTTCGCGGACGTCACCGGCGACGGCTGCGCGGACAAGGTCCTCTGGCGGCCCACCCTGGGGGACGGCGAGGTGCGCATCTACCCCGCGAAGTGCGACGGCACCTTCAACAGCCGCGTGGACGTCACCCAGGCGGCCAGCACCAGCGACGCCACGCGCTTCTTCTTCGCGGACGTCACCGGTGACGGCTGCGCGGACCTGGTGCGCTGGAACCCCACGCAGAGGTCCGGCGCCTTCGACACCTTCGTCTCGAAGTGCAACGGCACCGTGTCCTTCGGCGCCGCGGTGACGAGCACGACGGGCGCCAACACCAGCGCCGGCACCCGCGTGTACTTCGCGGACGTGGACGGCGACGGCAAGGCGGACCGCATCGTGTGGAACCCGGATCAGGAAGGCGGCCGCACGCGCGTGTACCGCTCCACCGGCGCGGGCGCGTTCGCGCTGTTCTTCCTGCACGAGGCGGGCACCAGCGGCGTGGACACGTCCCGCTTCTACTTCGCGGACGTGGACGGCGACGGCAAGGCGGACAAGGTCTTCTGGCGGCCCAACTTCCGCGAGGGCCGGATGCAGGTGTACCCGAGCACCGGCTCCAACTTCGCGGGCAGCCCGGTGATGGACAACACGGGCTTCAGCGGCTCGGAGAACACGGACTTCTTCTTCGCGGACATCGACGGCCGGGACGGCGCGGACAAGGTGTACTGGAACCCCGGCAACTACAACGGCGACACCAAGGTGTTCCGCGCGCTGGCGCCGTGACGCCAGCGCGCGAAGAGGGCGCGCTTTCAGTCCCGGAGGATGACGTAGCCGTAGGCGAGCGTGTTCCAGGTGCCCGGCCCGTCCGCGAGCGCGGTCTCCTGGAAGGCGTCCTGATAGCCCTTGCCCGCGCCCAGGAAGCGCGAGGACCAGTCCACGAAGTAGCGGCCCGTGGTCAGCTCCCGCAGCGCTGACACCTCCGTGGGGAGGGGGAAGGGGCTGAAGC
>NZ_RAWL01000470.1:0-6343 GCF_003668885.1 Corallococcus sp. AB049A
GGCGGGGGCTATCCCGACCGGCTGGCCTCCCGGCTCCGCAAGGACGGCCTCCCCGTGGGCCATACCAACCTGGGGCAGAGCGGCGCGCGCGTGCGCGACGTCGTGAACAACGCCCTCAAGCGCGTCATCGCGTTGCAGCCCACGCTCATCACCCTGGGCGTGGGCACCAACGACATCTGGCGGGGCACCGAGGCGGCGGAGTTCCAGGACGACCTGGACCGCATCGCCCGGCGGCTGAAGCAGACCGGCGCGTCCATGGTCGTCGTGAACATCGCGGACATGGCGCTCGCGCCCGTGGCGAAGATGGTGCCCAGCGCGCTGTACGAGGGGCGCATCGAGCCCTTCAACGAAGCCATCGCCTCCGTGGCCCACGCGCACGGGCTGCACCTGGTGGACCTCTACACCGCCAGCCGGGAGATGATCCCCCGGCGCCCGGACTTCTTCTGCCCGGATGGCTTCCACCCGTCCGCGGCGGGCTACGAGGAGTGGGCGGACCTGATGCTCCCCGTGGTCCGCACGCTCGTGGGGCGGTAGGCCCCGCGCCCTCAGGCCTTCGCGATGCCTGGAGGCGTGGGCGGCGTGGCGGGCGGATCCGCGGGCGGCGTGCTGATGCTGCGCTCGCGGCCGGGGTGCACCTCCATGCCGGGCTCGAACGCCGTCACGCGGTTGCGGCCCGTGCGCTTGCTGCAATAGAGCGCCGAGTCCGCGCAGTCCACCAGCGTGTCCTGCGACGTCGCGTCCGTGGGGAAGTGCGCCACGCCGATGGACACCGTGACGTGCCCGCCGGGCAGCCCCGGGCGGCTGAGCGTGACGGCGTCCGCCACCGCGCGGCGCAGCGTCTCCGCCACCTCCACCGCCGTGGCCTTGGACACCTGCGGCAGCAGCAGCACGAACTCCTCGCCGCCGTAGCGCCCCAGCGTGTCCACCTTGCGCGCGCGGGTGCGCAGCACCTCGGACACCCGGCGCAGCGTCTCGTCCCCGGCGCGGTGCCCGGCCAGGTCGTTGAGCCGCTTGAAGTGGTCCACGTCCACCATCAAGAGCGCCAGCGGCACGCCGAAGCGCTGGGCGCGCGCCAGCTCCAGGTCCATGCGCTGGAAGAGGTGGCGGCGGTTGGGCACGCCCGTGAGCGCGTCCGTCAGCGTGAGCTTCACCGTCTCCGCGTGCAGGCGCGCGTTCGTCACCGCCGTCGCGGCCTGATCCGCCACCGCGGTGAAGAGTTCGATTTCCTCCGCGGAGATGCTCGCCGTCTCCGGGCGCTGGAAGTTGATGACGCCCAGGAGCGTGTCCGCGTGCACCATGGGGACCGCCAGCAGCGTGCCGTGCTCGGAGCCGCCGCGCAGGCCGCGCCGCGCGAAGATGCTGGTGGGGTCCGTGAGGTCCGGCAGGTACACGGCCTTGCGCGACTGGGCGGCCCGGCCACACGCGCCCTCGCCCATGGCGAAGGTGTGGCCCTCCAGGCCCCGGCCCTGCGGCCACGCGTGCTTCACCTCCAGCATGCCCTCCTCGTTGAGGAGCATGATGGAGAAGTCCGGGATGTGCAGCCGCTCCACCACCAGGCGGGTGATGCGCGACAACAGCTCGTCCAGCTCCAGCGTGGTGTTGAGCGAGCGGGCCACGTCGAACAAGAGCGACAGCTCCGTCAGGCGCTCCTCCAGCTCGTCCTTCAGCGCCAGCTTCTCCTTCACCAGCTGGAGGTCGCGGTGCGTGTCGATCTCCTCCACCTTCATGGAGGTGAGCCGCGCGAGCATCTGGTTGAAGGCCGCGCCCAGCCGCGAGATTTCATCCGTGCCCCGGGACTCCGCGCGCACCAGCAGGTCGCCGTCCGCCGCGCGCCCCATGGCCTCGCTCAGCCGCTTGAGCGGCGCGGTGAGCACGAAGCGCAGGGACAGCCAGGTGACGAGCCCCAGGATGCCCACGAAGAGCACCATCGCGCCCAGCGCGTCCTGGAACACCGTCTGGAGCTGGCGGTGCAGCGCGGGCTCCCCCAGGCGCACCTGGAGCACGCCCATGCGCTGCGCGGCCTGTCCGGTGTGACAGCCGGAGCACTCCGGACCGCCCAGCGGCCGCACCACCTCCGTGCCGTGGTCGCTGGAGCGCGCCGTCTCCGGCCCCGTCGCGGACAGCCGCGCGGCCTCCGGATGCGGGTGGCCCTGCTCGGCAGGCCGCCGGCTCCAGCGGATGCGCCCGTCCGGCGTCAGGATGCGCACGTCCTCCACGGAGCGGAACAGCCGCGTGTCAGAAGACAGCACCTCCGCCACCGCGCCATGCGGCGCCGCGCCCGGCGCCTGCGGCAGCAAGAACGTGTTGGCGACGGCCTCCGCCAGCGCGAGCGCCTCCAGGTGGGTGCCCTCCCGCACTGCCTGTCGCGCCTCGCGCGAGAAGTGGCCCACACCCAGGAGCGCCACCACCAACCCGGGCAGCGCGATGCTCCACAAGAGCTTCCTGCCAATCGTCTCGGAACCGAGGGCCATGTGCGGGGCGCAGTGTGTTCCGCGCGCTCGCGTTCTGTCCGCGAGTGACGGAGTGTTGAAAATTGTCAGGCGCATGACACGCCCTGTCAAACGTACCGGTGTCGAAATATTGAAACGAGAGTGTTGTTCCCCGGCCTGTTCCTGTTTTCACGGGTTGTACCCTTGGCGCGGCGGACGTACTCCCGAAGTCCAAGCCCGGAGATTGGAAGTCCACCATGACCCAGCCCCTGTTCCTCACGTCCTCGCTGTTGCCGGTGCCGCACGGCTTCGCCACGCGCGCGGGAGGCGTGTCCGAAGGGCCCTACGCGTCGCTGAACCTGGGCTTCTCCGTGGGCGACGAGCGCGCCCGCGTGGAGGAGAACCACCGCCGCCTGGCGCAGGCCGCGGGGGCGGGGCTGGGTGCGCTCTGCCGCGTGTCGCAGGTGCACGGCGACACGGTGCTGGAGGCGCGCGGCCAGGCGGACGAGGTGCTGCGCCCGACGCTGGGCGAGGCGGACGCGCTGTGGACGGAAGGGGAGGGGAGTTGGGTGGCGGTGGGCACCGCGGACTGCGTCCCGGTGCTGCTCGTGGATCCGCGAGGCCGGCGCGTGGCGGCGGTGCACTCGGGATGGAAGGGCACGGACCTGGAGATCAGCGCGCGCACGGTGGAGACGCTGGTGGCGCGCGGCAGCCGGCCGGAGGACCTGCTGGCGGCGGTGGGCCCCTGCATCCAGGCGTGCTGCTACGAGGTCTCCCCTGAACTGGGGGACCGCTTCCGCGCGCGCTTCGGCGGGGAGGTGGTCCGCGAGGGGGCGAAGCCGCACCTGGACCTGCCACGCGCGGTGAAGGCGTCCCTGCTGAAGGCGGGCCTGAAGGCGGCGCACGTGGACGTGCTACAGGCCTGTACGGCGTGTGATCCGGACCGGTTCTTCTCCCACCGGCGGGACGCGGGACGCACCGGGCGTCACCTCAACCACGTACTGCACCGCTTCTAGCGGAGGCCCGCCGGGTCGTTTTCTTGACGGTCTCCGACCGGCCTTCCTATCCTCGACCTGGAATTCCCTCCGTCCAGGCTCGTGCCGGTGCGTCCCTTCCTCTTCCGCCTGTTTGCCGCCGTCGCGCTGTCCGCGCCGACCGCCTGCGCCACCACCGCCGCTTCCCAGACGGAAGTGGGCCGGCTGGAGGCGGAGGTGCGCACGCTGCGCGCGGCCCAGGCGTCGCTCGTGGAGCGCCTGGAGCGGCTGGAGAACCGCGACACCGTCGCTCGCGCCCGGAACGCCGCCGCCCCCGCCGCCGCGAAGCCCTCGGCCACCGCGAGCACGAAGCCGGAGGCCGCGTCGCCGGAAGCGGGCGAGCCGCTGGGCCTGGCGCCGGCGGAGCTGACGGTGGTGCGGCTCAAGCCGAAGAAGGAACCCGCGCCGCGCATCAACACGGCCGTGGCGGTGGTGGAGCCGGACCCGGATCAGATGGAGATGTTCATCTCCCCGGTGGAGGGCTCGTCCGGGACGGGTTCCGTCATGCCCGCCCGCGTGGAGGTGCCGGAGAAGGATCCGGACATCCTCGACGCCGAGTACGAGCGCGCGGTGGCCATGCTGCGCACCGGCAACGTGGAGGGCGGCGTGGACACGCTCACGCGCTTCGCCGCGGACAACCCGCGCCACCCCCGCGCCGACAACGCCCTGTACTTCAGCGGCCTGGGCCAGATGGGGCTCAAGGACACCGTGGGCGCGGCCAGGACGTTCGAGAAGCTCATCAAGAACTACCCCGCCGGGGACGCCGTCCAGGACGGCATGCTCCGGCTCGCGGAGTGCCGGGTGCGGCTGAACCAGGCCGTGGATGCCCGAGCCCTCTATACCCGCGTCGTCACCCAGTTCCCGGGGACGGCCGCCGCCACGCAAGCGGAGCAGCGGCTCGCCGCGCTCTCGCCGTAAGCCCTTTGTGAAAGGACGTCGTCCGATGCGCTCCCGGATCCTCGCCACCCTGCTCGTGCCCCTCACCGTCGCGCCGGCATGGACGGCTTTCGCCCAGGACGCGCAGGAGGAGGAACCCCAGCCGGCCTCCACCGAGACGGAAGGGCAGGACATCTCCGACGACGTGGAGCAGCGCCCCACCTCCGTCACGCTCCCGCCCGGCGCCGCGCAGGGCCGTGAGAGCGCGCCCGGCCAGGTGCACACGGTGGAGACGGGCGACACGCTGTGGGACCTGTCCCAGCGCTACCTGGGCAGCCCCTGGTACTGGCCCAAGGTCTGGTCCTACAACCCGCAGATCGCCAACCCGCACTGGATCTACCCGGGCAACAACGTGAAGTTCTTCCCGGGCGGCGAGGAGGTCCCCGCGCGCGTGGAGGGCGGCGACCTGCCCTCCGACGACGTGGTGGCGCCCACGGAAGTGAGCGGCAGCAGCCTGGTGTCGGTGGTCGGGAAGATCGGCTTCGACCCGGCCAACGCCCGCCCGGTGACGACCAAGGGCTTCGTGACGCAGCGCGAGCTGGACGAGGCGGGCCGCATCGACGGCTCGGCCTCCGAGGCGCTGATGCTCTCCGCGCCGGACAAGATCTACCTGCGCTTCAAGAAGCGCGGCGCCGCCAAGATTGGCGACCGCTACGTCATCTTCCACACCGTGGAAGAGGTGAAGCACCCGGTGACGAATGCGCGCACGGGCTACCTCACGGAGCTGCTGGGCACGGTGCAGGTCGTCGCCATCAACAACGACGTGGTGACCGCGCGCATCACGGAGACGTGGGACCCCATCTCCCGCGGCGACCTGGTGGGCCCCTCCAGCGAGAAGCTGTCGGAGCGCGTGGCCCCCAAGCCCAACGCCAAGGAGATCCCCGGCTACGTGCTCACGCCGATGACGCCGGGCCAGACGCTGCTGGGTGAGCACCACTTCGTCGTCGTGGACCGCGGCACCGCCGACGGCGTCCAGCTGGGCAACGTCTTCACCATCGAGCGCCGGGGTGACCCGAGCCGGGACGTGCTCGGCCGCAGCGACTACAAGCCGGGCGACGCGGGCAAGAACCAGAAGGCCTACCCCTGGGAGGCCGTGGGCCAGTGCATGGTGACGGAAGTGCGTGAGCGCACCTCCAACTGCCTGCTGACCCGCACCCTGGTGGAGGTCTCCGCCGGCGACCGCGCCACCATGCGCAAGGACGGGACGCCCACCGCCAGCCGCTGAAAAGCGGCGCGGCGAACGGCAGGAATGCTGCATTCCGGCCCGCCCGGGAAGGGCGGGTCGCTTGACCCCCGAAGAACCGGTGTTATGTGTCACGCCCCTCCCGGGACCACCTCTATATAGGTGGGAAACAGGCGGGGGACGGCATGGCGGGCACGAACACGGATACGCACCTACACGCAGACGAGCAGCGCGCCACCCTGGCGCTCTGGGCCATTTCAGGCCTGGGGCCCCGGACGTTGGCCTCCGTGCGCGCGTTCGCCGGAGGAGCGCTGTCCCGGCTCGCCTCCACGCCCGTGCGGGACTGGGTGTCCGACGTCCCGGTGCCCGTCCCCGTCCGCCAGCGGCTTGCCACCGTCGCTTCGCTGGACGCCCTGGCGTCCCGGACCGAGGAGGCCTGTGCGCGTTCGGGACTCCAGGTGGCCTTCGCGGGCACGCCCGCCTATCCCGCCCGGCTGGAGGGCGTGGAGGACGCGCCGCCGCTCCTGTTCCACCTGGGCAACCCCGGGCCGCCCCGGCGCCGGCTGGCCATGGTGGGCAGCCGCCATCCGGACCAGGGCTTCCTGCCCTTCGCTCGCACGTTCGCCCGGAAGGTGGCCCAGGCCGGGGTGGGGGTGGTGTCCGGCGCGGCCGAGGGCGTGGACCGGGCCTGCCACTGGGGCGCCCTGGACGTGGGCGCGGAGACGTGGGCCTTCCTGGGCTCCGCGCTGGACGCGCTGGAC
>NZ_RAWL01000471.1:0-6290 GCF_003668885.1 Corallococcus sp. AB049A
GGCCCCCACTTCCGAAGGCAGCGTCAGCCGCGAGGAGCTGGAGCAGCGCCTGGAGGCCACGCGGCAGGAGCTGCGCGAGGACATCCGCGCCCAGACCGCCACCCAGGCCGTGGCCAACAACGACTGGCAGGAGGAGTGGACGGAGGAGAAGCGCAAGCTGGAGCTGTTCACGCTCGACGGCTACCTGCGCGTGCGCCCCACGCTCTTCTACAAGTTCGACCTGGGGAAGCCCGCGCTGCCCTCCGGCACGCCCCTGGGCCGCCAGCTGTGGACGCGCTCGCCGCGCTCCGCCGCGGAGCAGACCCAGGCCGGCGCCAACATGCGCTTCCGCCTGGAGCCGTCCTTCAACGTCAGCGAGGACGTGCGCATCAAGGCGCAGGTGGACGCGCTGGACAACGTCCTCCTGGGCTCCAACCCGGACAGCGCCTACAGCGGGGATGGGCGCAACAACTTCACGCTCTTCTCGGAGAACCAGTCCCCGTCCAACTCCGCCGTCAACGCGTTCAAGGACTCCGTCATCGTGCGGCGCGCGTACGGTGAGGTGACGACGCCGGTGGGCATCCTGCGCTTCGGCCGCATGGGCAGCCACTGGGGCCTGGGCATGCTGCGCAACGACGGCAACTGCCTGGACTGCGACTACGGCGACACCGTGGACCGCATCCAGTTCGTCACGGAGCCGTTCGCCGGCTGGTACGTGACGCCCATGCTGGACTTCAACTCCGAGGGCCTGTCCACGGAGAAGGCCAACGCGCTGGGCGAGCCGGTGGACCTCACCCAGTCCGACGACGCGCACAGCCTGGTGCTGGCCATCGCGCGGCGCGACACCGACCAGCAGCAGAAGGCCAAGCTGGACAACAACCAGGGCGTCCTCAACTACGGCCTGTACTTCACGTACCGCACGCAGCGCTACGCGACCACGACGGAGACGGGCGTCCCCTTCCAGGACGCCAACCCCTCCATCCCCGTCACCACCACCGCGCCGGCGTTCGTCCCGCGCGGCGGCACGCTCTACATCCCGGACCTGTGGTTCAAGTACGAGGAGAAGCAGTTCCGCATCGAGGCGGAGTTCGCCGCGCAGCTGGGCACCATCGACGGGCGCGCGCTCACGGCCAGCGAGCCCACCACCCAGTCGCTGCGCGTGGCGCAGTTCGGCGGCGTGCTCCAGACGGAGTTCCACGTCATCCCGCAGAAGCTGCACCTGGGCATCGAGCTGGGCTTCGCGTCCGGTGACAAGGCGCCGGGCTTCGGCAACTACCCGGGCCGCCAGGGCACGGGCTCGGACGGCAACACCGCGCCGGGCGACGTGGAGGGCCGTCAGTACCGCTGCGACACCGGCGGCTGCAGCGACAACGCCATCCGCAACTTCCGCTTCAACCGCGACTACCGCGTGGACCTCATCCTGTGGCGGTCCATCCTCAACGGCGTGACGGACGCGTTCTACGTGAAGCCGGGCCTCAAGTACTCCATCGCGGAGGGCTTCGACGTCTTCGGCAGCGTCATCTACTCGCAGGCGTTCTACGCGGAGTCCACGCCGTCCTACCTGAGCAAGAGCCTGGGCCTGGAGGCGGACATCGGCGCGCGCTACATCACGGAGGACGGCTTCGTGGCGGGCATCGACTACGGCATCCTCTTCCCCCTGGACGGCTTGAAGGACATCGGAATCCCGGGCCAGGAGACGAGCACCGCGCACGCCATCCGCGGCACGCTGGCCATCCGGTTCTAGCCCATGCGCTCCACCTTCTTGCGGCTGTGCGCCGCCACCAGCCTGACGCTCGCGCTGGTGGCGTGCGGCATCAAGGGCAACCCCCGCGCGCCCCGGCCCGCGCCGCTGCCCGCGCCCACGCCGCAGACGGTGCCCGCGCAGCAGCCGCCTCGTGGGCCCATTGAGCCCTCCGGCCCCACGGTGCCACCGTCCGCCGCGGACGCAGGGCTGCCGGAGTGAGCCCCTTCAGCCACAAGAAGGGCGTGCTGCACGCGGAAGCCGTGCCCCTGCCCGCCATCGCGGACGCGGTGGGCACGCCCACGTACGTCTACTCCACCGCCGCGCTCACGGAGCGCTTCCAGGCGGTGACGGAGGCGTTCCAGGGCCAGAAGCACCTCATCTGCTACTCGGTGAAGGCCAACTCCAACCTGGCCATCCTGGGCCTCTTCGCGAAGCAGGGCAGCGGTTTCGACATCGTGTCCGGCGGCGAGCTGGCGCGCGTGAAGCAGGCCGGAGGCGAACCTGGCAAGACGGTGTTCGCGGGCGTGGGCAAGACGCCGGACGAGATGGCCCAGGCGCTGTCGCAGGGCCTCCTGCTCTTCAACGTGGAGAGCGCCGAGGAGCTGGACGCGCTGGATGCCGTGGGGCGCAAGCTGGGCAAGCGCGCGCCGTTCGCCCTGCGCGTGAACCCGGACGTGGACGCGCGCACGCACCGCTACATCTCCACCGGCCTGAAGACGTCCAAGTTCGGTGTGCCCTTCGAGGAGGCCGTCGCCCTCTACGCGAAGGCGAAGAAGATGAAGGGGCTCAAGGCGCTGGGGCTGGACTGCCACATCGGCTCGCAGCTCACGCGCACCGCCCCCATGAAGGCCGCCATCACCAAGGTGGCGGACCTCTACTCCACGCTCAACACCCAGGGCCACGCGCTGGAGTACCTGGACGTGGGCGGCGGGCTGGGCATCACCTATTCGGACGAGACGCCGCCCAGCCCCCAGGAGTACGCGCGCACGGTGCTGAACGCGACGGAGGCCACCGGGGCCACGCTGCTCCTGGAGCCGGGGCGGGCGCTGGTGGGCAACGCGGGCGTGCTGCTCACGCGCGTGCTGTACCGCAAGCCCACCCAGGCGCGCACCTTCGTGGTGGTGGACGCGGGCATGAACGACCTGATGCGTCCGGCCCTCTACGAGGCGCACCACGACCTGCGGCCGGTGGTGAAGCGCCGCGGCCGGGACGTGGAGGTGGATGTCGTGGGGCCGGTGTGCGAATCCACCGACGTGCTCGCGCGCTCGCGTCCCCTGGTGCTGCCCCGCCAGGACGACCTGTACGCCTTCATGAGCGCCGGGGCTTACGGGATGAGCATGGCTTCCACCTACAACTCGCGGCCCCGGCCGGCGGAGGTGCTGGTGGACGGAGCGGCCTGGCGTGTCGTGCGTGAGCGCGAGCGCGTCGAGGACCTCTGGCGCGGCGAGCGGGCCTGAACGTATAAGCGCCGGCATGAAGACCTTCGAAGGCTCCATGACGGCGCTGGCCACCCCGTTTCTCAACGGTGCGCTGGACGAGGGGGCCTTCCGCGCCCTGGTCCGCTACCAGCTGGAGGGCGGCACGAACGTCCTCCTGCCCATGGGCACCACCGGCGAAGCGGTCACCATGGACGCGGATGAGCGCGCGCGCGCCATCGCCGTCGTCGTGGACGAGGTGAAGGGCCGCGTGCCGGTGGTGGCGGGCGCGGGCAGCAACAGCACGCGCGAAACCATTGAGTCCGTGCGCCGCGCGCGCGAGGTGGGCGCCGACGGCGCGCTCATCGTCACGCCCTACTACAACAAGCCCACGCAGGCGGGCCTGGTGGAGCACTACCGCGCCATCGCGAAGGCGCACCCGGGCTTCCCGCTCATCGCCTACAACGTGCCGGGCCGCACGGGCGTGGACCTGCTGCCGGAGACGGTGCTCCAGCTGTGTGACATCCCGGAGGTCGTGGCGCTGAAGGAGGCCACGGCCAACCTCATCCGCGCGGTGGACCTGGTGGAGAAGTGCGGCGACCGGATGACGCTTTTGTCCGGTGACGACTTCACGGTGCTGCCCTTCATCGCGTGCGGCGGCAAGGGCGTCATCTCCGTGTCCTCCAACGTCGCGCCCCGCATGATGGCGGACCTGGTGGCGGCGGCGCGGAGCAACGACCTCGCGAAGGCGCGCGGCCTCCAGGTGCGGATGAACGCGCTGCACCGGCTGCTCTTCGTGGAGTCCAACCCCATCCCCGTGAAGTGGGCGCTGCACCTGATGGGCATGTTCGGCCCTGAAATCCGGCTGCCGCTCGTGCAGATGGGCGAGGCGAACGCCGCGAAGCTGAAGGCCGAGCTGTCCGGCCTGGGCCTGTTGAAGGGCTGAAGAAGGGAAGGGAACACGCGCCATGACCCGCACCGTCATCACCGGCATCTCCGGCCGCATGGGCAGCACGCTGGTGCGCCTGGCGAAGGCCGCCAGCGACCTTGCGGTGGTGGGGGCCACGGTGCGCCCGGGCAGCCCGCTGTCGGGCCAGGACGCTGGGCTCGTGGCCCGGCTGGGCACGCCGCTGGACGTGCTGGCGCAGGACGACCTGGGCCGCGCGCTGGACGGCGCGAAGGCGGACGTCGTCGTGGACTTCACCGGGCCGGAGGCCACGCTGCACCACGCGAAGGTCTGCGCCGGGCGCGGCGTGGCGCTGGTGGTGGGCACCACGGGCTTCACGCCAGAGGGCCGCGCTCGGCTGGCGGAGCACGCGAAGCGGATCCCCATCGTCGCGGCGCCCAACATGTCCGTGGGCGTGAACCTGGTCATCCGCATGGCCGCGGAGCTGGCGCGCGTGCTGGGGCCGTCGTTCGACGTGGAGGTGCTGGAGGCGCACCACCGCATGAAGAAGGACGCGCCCAGCGGCACCGCGCTCAAGCTGGCGGAGGTGCTGGTGGACGCGCTGGGCCGCTCGAAGGACGACCTCACCTTCGCGCGCGAGGGGCAGACGGGCGCCCGGCCGCCGGGTGAGATTGGCGTGCAGGCGCTGCGCGGCGGGGACGTCGTCGGCGAGCACACGGTGTACTTCTTTGGCGAGGGCGAGCGCATCGAGCTCACCCACCGCGCGACGAACCGTGATCAGTTCGCGACAGGGGCGCTGAGGGCCGCGCGCTGGGTGGCGGGCCGCGCGCCGGGACTCTATGACATGGCCGACGTGCTCGGCCTCCAGGGGAAGACATGACCGCCCGTTACTGCCGCTTCCAGGTCGAGGGCCGTGCCAGCCATGGCCGCGTCGACGGCAACGAGGTGGTGGTGCTCACCGCCGCGCCGTGGGCCGGCGGCAAGGAGACCGGCCTGCGCCGCTCGCTCCAGGGGCTCACGCTGCTCACGCCGTCGGACGCGTCCAAGGTCGTCTGCATCGGCCAGAACTACCGCAAGCACGCGGAGGAGATGGGCAAGCCCATCCCCACCGAACCGCTCATCTTCACCAAGCCCTCCACCGCGCTCAACGGCCCGGGCTCTCCCATCCGCCTCCCCAAGGCGAGCCAGGAGGTGCACTACGAAGCGGAGCTGGCGCTGGTGATTGGCGAGCGGCTGAAGAACGCGGACGAGGCCACCGCCGCGCGCGCCATCTGGGGGCTCACCGCCTTCAACGACGTCACCGCGCGCGACATCCAGCGGAAGGAAATCCAGCACACCCGCGCCAAGGGCTACGACACCTTCGCGTGCGCGGGCCCCTGGGCCGTGACGGGCCTGTCCCCCGCGGACCTGCGGGTGGTGTGCCGGGTGAACGGACAGGTGCGCCAGGATGGCCGCACGTCCGACATGGTGTTCAGCCCCGCCCGCCTGGTCTCCTTCATCTCCCACATCATGACCCTGCTGCCCGGCGACCTGGTGAGCACGGGCACCCCGTCCGGCGTGGGCGCGCTGAAGGCCGGGGACACGGTGGAGGTGGAGCTGGAGGGAATCGGAACCCTGGTGAACCCGGTTGAGATGGAGCCTTGAGCGCTACCGTCTATGTAGGACTGGGTTCCAATGAGGGCGACCGCGAGTCTCACCTCGTGGCCGCCCTTGCCGCGATGTCGTGCATCGACGCGGTGTCGGTGCTGGGTTGTTCCTCCCTCTATGATTCGGCCCCGGTGGGGCCCGCGCAGCCGCGCTTCCTCAACGCCGTGGTGGCGCTGGAGTGCGACCTGACGCCGCAGCGCCTGCTGTGCATCCTCCAGCGGATTGAACAGGACCTGGGCCGCCGCCGCACGCAGCGCTGGGGCCCGCGCACCATCGACCTGGACATCCTCCTGTGGGACGAGGAGGACCACTGCGTCGTCGCGGACGCGAACCTCCAGGTGCCCCACCTCGAACTGCACAAGCGCCGCTTCGCGCTGGAGCCCCTGTCGGAGCTGGCTCCCCACGTCCGCCACCCGGTGCTGGGCGTGACGGTGCAGGAGTTGCTGACGAAGCTCGCCCCCCAGGACGTCCGCAAGCGCGAGGCCCTCTTCTGGCCCGACATGGGCGCCCGTTTCCCCGTCCACGAACTATGAGCCTGTCCCTCGTCCTGGCCACGACCGCGCTGCTCGCGGCCGAGCCCACCTCCCTGCCTCCCGGC
>NZ_RAWL01000472.1:0-6290 GCF_003668885.1 Corallococcus sp. AB049A
GGCCTGGGGCGTGAGGGAGGGGCAGCTGGCGTTCATGGTGCACTCGGGCTCGCGGGACATGGGCAAGCACGTGGGGCGCGCCTGGCAGGAGCGGGCGCGCGCGGCGTGGCCCGTGGGGGCGCCGCACCCGGCGAGCGGCATCTTCCCGCTCGCGGATCCGGTGAAGGTGCGCGAGTACCTGAAGGCGGAGGCCACGGCGGCCAACTACGCCTTCCTCAACCGGCTGCTGCTCGCGGAGCTGGTGCGGCAGACGCTGCGGGAGCTGTTCGGGGACGTGGAGGCTCCGCTCGTCTACGACGTGCCCCACAACATCACCCTGCCCTGGGAAGGCGGCTGGCTGGCGCGCAAGGGGGCCTGCCCGGCGGAGGAGGACCAGCCGGTCATCATCCCCGGCTCCATGGGCGCGACGTCCTACCTGATGCGGGGCCTGGGCAACGCGAAGGCCCTGGCGTCGGCGTCGCATGGGGCGGGCCGGGCGCACTCGCGCTTCTCCATGTCGCGCGGGGGCGCGAAGCACCGGGAGGAGGACCTGGGCCTCACCGGGGTGGACTGCATCGCGCTGAGGGCCGAGCGGCGCATCGAGGAGGCGCCGGCCGCCTACAAGCCCATTGGCCCGGTGGTGGCCTCCCAGGTGGACGCCGACATCGTCCGGGAGGTGGCCCGGCTCAAGCCGCTGATGACCTTCAAGGCCTGAGGGACGGCTCGCCCCTGTCGCGGGCCAGCTCGCCACGGGCCCGGAGCCGCTGGCGGCAGAGGCATGTTGGCGGGCCATCTGGTCATCAGCTACTGACGCCGCGCGTGACGCGGGGCGTCCGGTTCGAGGGGGCCGGACGCCCCGTGGATTCGCTCGCGCGCCAGGGGCGGTCCCGTTAGCTTGCGCGCCCATGTACTTCGAACTCTTTTCGCAGATGAAGAAGCAGCTGGGGCAGTTGAGCAAGTGGTTGGACACGGCCGCGGCCCACGCCAAGGCGAAGCCCTTCGACCCGAACCTCTACCTGAACTTCCGGCTGGCGCCGGACCAGCTGCCGTTCGTGCGGCAGGTGCAGATTGGCTGTGACGCCGCGAAGCTCGCCGCCTCGCGCTTGTCAGGCAAGCCCGCGCCGTCCCACCCGGACACGGAGCAGACGCTGGAGGAGCTGAGCGCCCGCGTCCGGTCCACCATCGAGTACCTGGACACCTTCACCGCGAAGGACTTCGAGTCCGCCGCCGGGCGCGTCATCTCCCATCCCCGCTGGGAGGGCAAGGTGATGAGCGGCGCGGACTACTTCCTGGAGAACGCCGTCCCCAACTTCTTCTTCCACCTCACCACCGCGTACGCGCTCCTGCGCCACAACGGCGTCAACCTGGGCAAGGCGGACTACCTGGGGTCGCAGAGCCTTCGCGCGCCCTGAAGCCTTCCGCCCGCCGCTCCCCCAGCGACAGCGCCCAGAGCGGGAAGATGCGCAGGTAGGCGTCGTAGTGGATGGCGCAGGTGCGGCTGAACACGCCGGCCAGGGGCTCCGGGGGCCACTGGCCCTCCGCCTCTCTTGAACGCAGCCAGGCCACGCCCCGCCGCGTGGCCTCGGCGTGCGCGTCCCCCGCGGCCACCAGGGACATCACGGCCCACGACGTCGTCACCGCGTGGCCCGTGCGCCCCTCCACCCAGCGGCGCTCGCGGCAGGCCTGGATGGACTCGCTCCAGGAGCCGTCCTCGCGCTGGTGGGCCTTCAGGAACGTCACGGCCTTGCGCAGCGCGGGGTCCGCCGGGCCCGCGCCCGCGGCCACCAGGCCCGTGACGGCGAACCACGTGCCATAGCTGAAGCACACGCCCCAGGACCCCTCCCAGCTCCCATCCGGGCGCTGCTGACGGCGCAGGAAGTCCGCGCCCCTCGCGATGGCCCGTTCCACCGGAGCCTCCGTCGCCTCCGGACGCGCGCCGCGCCACGCCGCCAGCGCCTGCACGCAGGCTGACGTGCACTCCACGTAGCTGGGGTCCACCATGATGCCGGCGAAGACGTCCGAGGGATTGAACCGCTCCAGCCAGCGCGGCCCCCGCTGCCGCTCGTAGGTCGCCCAGCCGCCGTCCCGGTTCTGCAGGGACAGGATGAACGCCACGGCCTGCTCCAGACGCTCGCGCGGCACGCGGTTGAGCCCCAGCGGCTCCAACAACAGACACGCCTTCAGCGCCTCCGCCGTGCAATCACTGATGGGCCAGCCGTGCGCGCGCGTGCTGAAGGGCCACCCTCCCCGGCTGGGATGCCGGTGGTGTCTCGTGGCGCCGGGCGAATCCTCCAGCACCTGCTGCGCCTCCAGGAAGCGGCCCGCGCGCGCCAGCGTGTCCCGCGCCCAGATGGACTCCCCGGAGGCCACCAGCGCCTGCACCGCGAAGGCGGTGTCCCAGAGCTGGGAGGAGTTGTAGCCATTGACCGAGATGCCCTCGCGCGTCCGCTGGAGGTAGTCCGGCAGGCGCTCCAGGTGGGCGCGCACCTCCGGGCCGTCCGGCCGCGCCACGTGCCACACCACCATGTCGAGCACCTTGTTGATGGGCCCGATGCAGACGAAGTGCGTCGCCTCGTCCTCGCCGCGAATCAGCGCCAGGGACTCCTCCAGCGCGCGTGAGCGCAGCCGCTTCGAATGGAGGCGCTCGTACAGGCCCAGCACGCGGTGCACGGCGCGCAATGCCAGGCCATGGGGGGTGTAGGCATCGGACCCGGACACCCGCTCGCGCGCCGCCTTCCAGTCCACGTCCGCGTAGGGCCGGGCGTACAGCTCGCGCCGCAGCTCTGCCAGCAGTGGGGTCTCCGGAGCGCGGACGCGGTGGCCGTAGAGCCAGCCCATGGGCAGGTACACCATGCGGCAGTGACACCAGAGGCGGGAGGGATGGAAGGGCAGCGCGCGCGGCAACAGCCAGAGTTCGGGAGGCACGGGCGCCAGGCCTTCGTATTCGTAGAGACCCAGCAGGGCGAGGATGAACTTCCCCCAGGACGCGCTCCCCAGCGGGCCGCCCCGGGGAAGGAACCACGCCCGCGCGCGGACGAGGCCCGGATCCTCCGCGCCGACGCCCAACAGCCGCTGCGCGACGTAGGTGAGCACCGTCGTGAACACGAGGCTGGGTGACTCCACGTCCAGCCCCCAGCCTCCGTCCGGGTTCTGGTGCGCGCGCATGTGGGCCACCATCCCGTCGCGCACGGACGCCTCCGGCGCGCGGCCCATCACATACAGCCCGGCCACGTACACCGGCCCCAGGAACAGCGGGCCGCTGTAGTCCCCCTTCCACGAGCCGTCCGGTGACTGCGTCCGGGCCAGCACGTCGCGAGCCCGCCGCGTCACCTCCAGGCCTCCGCGCCGTCCCGGGCCTCGCGTGAGCCTCCGGCGTAGAGCGCCCGCAGCGCCTCGTTGGACCCCACCCGCTCCTGCGTGAGCCGCATCAGCGTGGCCACCGTCTCCCGGGGAATCTTCACCGGCTCGGGCTCGAACACCGCGGGGTTGCCCTCCACCGCGTCGAGCGTCGCCGCCGCGAAGAACAGCGGATAGAGGCAGAACAGCCGCAGGCCGGGCTCCTCCACGGGCAGGGCCAGCGAGTATTCGAGCGCGACGTCCAGCTCCCTTCTCGCCACGGACACCAGCTCATCCATCAGCGCCATGGCGCGGCCCCGGAGTGACGGCAGGGCCAGCGTGGCGGGCGTGAGGCCGTGCGCGGCCATGCGGTCCCTGGGCAGCCAGCAGCTTCCCCGGTCCAGGTCCTCGCGCACGTCCTTCAGGATGTTGGTGAGCTGCAGGGCGCGGCCAAAGGCAGGCGCCCGAGGCATGAGCCACGGCTCGCGCCAGGCGACCCGGGGGGAGCTGGCGACGAAGAGTCCGGTCAGCATCTCTCCCACGACGCCCGCCACGTAATAGCAATACAGGAACAGGGCCTGGAGGTCGGGCAGCCCCATGACCTGCCCGCCCCCTCCGTGCATGCGCTGTATCTGTTTCATCCCGCCGGTCATCGTGCGCACGCACCGCGCGATGGGCGGGTGGACCCAGGAGGGAAGCGAGGCCAGGGTTTCGAGCACGGCCGGTGTCTGGGAAAGCAGCTCGGCCTCCGCCTCCGGCGCCTCGTCCCGCAGGGCAAGCCGCGCCTCTCGCGCGAAGGAGCGGGCACGGGCCTCCCAGCCCGGCTCCAGCGAGACGAGGGTTCCCAATTCGTCGAGCCATGCGCCGTGGACCGCCCCGGGGGACTCGTCCTCCAGCGTGTCCGCGATGCGGCACAGCAGGTAGGCCACCGTCACCGCCAGGTCCAGGGGCTCGGGCAACAGCGGGATGTTGAGCGCGAAGGTCCGGGAGACCCGGGGCAATTGCGTGCGACAGAATGCTTCACCCTGCACCTTCATGCCTGCCTCCTCGCGCGTGCGGCGCCGCGCATGAATGGATAAGTCGTTCAATGCCAGACATGGAGTCTGCGAACGCCAGCGGGGGCCACGTGGGGGACACCGAAGTGGTGATAGCCGGGGGCGGACCCGCGGGCTGCGCGGTGGCGGCGGCGCTCTCCGATTTGGGGTGGTCCGTCCTGCTGCTGGACGCGGGCGTGGACCGGCACAAGCAGCTCGCGGGCGAGCTGCTCCACCCGACCGGCGTGCGGGACCTGCGCGCGATGGGCTTCGGGGACGTGGTGGATGGCTGGGCGGCGCACCCCGTGAAGGGCTTCGCGGTGCGCTTCCATGCCCCCGCCCGCACGCTCGTCCTGCCCTACGGTCGCGGTTGCACGGGGCTGTCTCTGGAGCACGCCGCCCTCACCCTGCCCCTCTTGGAAGCGGTGTCGCGGCGGCGCAACGTCACCCTGCTCACGCGGGCCCGCGTGACGGCCGTGGAGCACAACTGCGAGCGCGGCGTGCGCCTGCGCTATTCGCACGCGGGCGCCGAGCACACCGTGCACGTCCGGCTGCTGGTGGCCGCGGACGGGCGCGCGTCGCCCGTGCGGCGGATGCTGGGCATCGCCGAGCACCACCAGCGCCTCTCCACCATGCTGGGCGTGACGGTGGACAGCGACTGCCTCACCCACCCGGGACATGGCCACCAGTTCGTGGGCGGCGCCGTGCACGCGCTGGCGTACACCATCCAGCCCGGCGTGGCGCGCGTGATGGTGGACCTGCCCCTGGGCAGCACGGCCCGGACGCTGAAGGAACGACCGGAGTTGCTGCTCGCCCTGCCCTCGCGTCTGAGGGAGGCCGTCTGGCGGGCGCTGGAAGAGCGGCCCGCGGTGCGCATGGCGTCCAATGACGACTGGCTGGCGGAGACCGTGTGGATGGGGAGCGCCGTGCTCGTGGGCGACGCCGCCGCGTGCTGCCACCCGCTCACGGCCAGTGGCATGGCGTCCGCCTTCCATGACGCCCGCGCCCTCCAGGAGTCGCTGGACCGCCACCCGGGCCACGTCGCCCGCGCGCTGGAGCACTACGCGCACGCGAGGCGGCCCGCGCAGCGCACCCGCGTCGCCCTGGCCTCCGCGCTCTACAGCGCCTTCGCCGGGCAGGACGAGGGCATGCACGCGCTGCGCATGGGCCTGTTGCACTACTGGGAGCACAGCCCCGGTGGCGCGCGCGCCTCCATGGCCCTCCTGTCCTCCGAGGAGCCCCGCATGCGGGTGATGGCCCGCGAGTACCTGCGCGTCGTCCTGCATGCCTTCGCGGCGATGCTGTCGCCGAACGGACCGGGAGGCAGCCTGCGCTCCGCCGCGCCGCTGCTGCGCTCCGCCGGGCCGCCGTTGCGCGGCACCATGGCGAGCGCGGTGGAACAGGTGGGGAGCTGGCTGCATCGTCGCGTCCGCCGTCCCGTCTACACGCTGGCCCGTGCGGGCTGGGCCTCACCCAGGCGCGCCTTCGCATCCAAACGGTAGTCCCGGCCGCGCCAGTCCACCTCGCGAGACAGCCGCGCGGACACCGCCACGCCGGCCGTCAGGAGCGGGAGGAGCGCCGGCACCCAGTAGTGCCGGGGGGCGACCTCCGGGCCGTGACAGGCCCGCTGCAGCCGCAGCTGGCTCCACACGGAGAAGCCGATGGGCACCGCCGACAGGAGCGCCGGGCCCCAGGCCCTTCGCGCCACCGCCGTCGCCAGCGCGCCCCACGACAGCCAGCTCACCGCGCCGCGCACCCAGAGGGGCCTCGCGAAGGTCCCGGGGAGGCCTGACTCCGAGAAGAGGAGCCACCGCCGGAAGATGCGCAGGAAGCCGGCAAGCCCCAGCTGCCCCGTGACGACGCGCAGGGGGGCGTGGATGACGCGGTTCTTCCACCCGGCCTCGAGCAGCCGACGCCCCAGGTACATGTCATCCACGAGCC
>NZ_RAWL01000473.1:0-6249 GCF_003668885.1 Corallococcus sp. AB049A
CTACCCGACGAACTGTTGGCTGCCAGGCAAGGGGGCTTCCACCCACCCTGCCCCGCCGGGCAGACTGCTGTTCGCACTCAGGCCCTCACATTTCGAGAGGGCCGCCCGCTTGCACAGCGGTGGGTGCCGCGCCCCACCCAACAAAGAGAAGACGATTCATGGCTACTGGTACGGTGAAGTGGTTCAACGATGCGAAGGGCTTTGGCTTCATCACTCAGGACGGCGGTGGTGAGGACGTGTTCTGCCACCACAGCGCCATCAACATGGACGGCTTCCGCACCCTGGCCGAAGGCCAGAAGGTGGAGTTCGAGGTGACGCGCGGCCCCAAGGGGCTCCAGGCGCAGAACGTCCGCGCAGTGGGTTCATAACAACCCGCTCCGGGTCAAACCCAGAGCACTGAAGCCCGGCTCCGCTCACGCGGGCCGGGCTTCTTCATTTTTACAACCTACCCAGAAGGAATAACACGCAATTCCTTTCAAACCTTCCACCCTCCTGGGAATGACGGGGGGGGCTGGTGAAAGTCCGAAAGACGTCTGTTAGGGTTTGAGCCTGCGAGGGAGGGCGCACCTATGTTCGAAGTCACCAACGATGTCAGCCGTCGGACCATCACTGCCCGCATGAGCGGTTTCATGCGGCCCAACGAAATGAAGGAGTACGTGGCCGTCTACAAGAAGGCCACGGACAGCTACGGCGGAGGGCGGCACCTGGTTCTGGCCGACATGCGGGGTCTGCGCCCGCTGGAGCCGGAATCCGCGAAGCTGTTCTCCGAGATCGTCGACCACGGGCGCAAGAATGGCTGCGCCATGTGCGCGCACGTGTCGGACTCGACCATCGCGCGCCTGCAGACGGCCCGCGTGGCCTCGGAAGCATCCCCCAACGACGACATCACCGTGGATTGTGTGTCGCTGGAGGAAGCGCAGAACCAGCTCGCCAAGGCGCGCGTGCGCCTGCTCAACGGCGAAGGCATGGCGGCTACGCGCTAGCCACTTGTTTCATCCCCTTTGTATCAAATGAAAGGCGCGGGTGACGGCATGTCACCCGCGCCTTCTTGTTTCAGGCCGTGAGGCCTGGGCTCAGGCCGCGCGGTCGTGCGCCGAGGGCGCGTCCACGGGCAGCGCGGTGTGCGGCCCGTCCTGACGGGGCTTGCGCTTCTTGAAGGACAGCTTCTCCATGGCCGCGAACACCACCGGCACCACCAGCAGCGTGAGGAAGGTGGAGGTGATGACGCCGCCGATGACGGAGATGGCCATGGGGGCGCGGAACTCGGAGCCGGTGCCCGTGCCCACGGCGGTGGGCACCATGCCAATGGCCATGGCCGCGCTCGTCATGAGGATGGGGCGCAGGCGGCGGGGGCCGGCCTTGAGCAGGGCCTCGTCCACGGAGTCGCCCTCGCGCAGGTGGTGGAGCGCGCCGTCGATGAGGAGGATGGCGTTCTTCGTCACGAGGCCCATCAGCAGGATGACGCCAATCATGGCGCCCATGCTGAGGTGGTAGCCCGTGACGACCAGGCCCAAGAGCGCGCCCACGAGCGCCAGCGGCAGCGACACCATGATGGTGAAGGGGTGCTTGAAGGACTCGAACTGGCTGGCGAGCACCATGTAGATGAAGACGAAGGCCAGCAGGAACGCGATGCCGAACGCGTCGTTCTGCTCATCCAGGCTCTTCATCTGGCCGTCGTAGACGATGGCGTAGCCGGGCGGCAGCGGCTTCTGGGCGATGGCGGCCTTGAGCTTCGTGGCCACGTCACCCAGCGCGGCGCCCTTGGCCAGCTGGGACACGACGGCCACCTGGCGCTCGCGGTTCTCGTGCTCGATGACGCTGGGGCCGTCCTTGAGCGACACCTGGGCCACGTCCGTCACCTGGTGCAGGCCGTGGGGTGACACGATCATCAGCTGGCGCACGCGCTCCGGCGTGGCGCGGTCCTCCTCGCGCAGGCGCACGCGGATGTCCGTCTCGTCCGTGCCCTCGCGAAGCTTGGCCGTCACGTCACCGTCAATGGCCAGCCGCAGCTGCGCGGCGAGCGACCCGGCGGACAGGTCCATGTCCGCGGCGCGCGCGCGGTCGATTTGAATCTGGAGCTCCGGCTTGGCGGGGTTGGAGTCCACGCGCACGTCGGAGGTGCCCAGGGTGCGCAGGATGCCGGCGACGCGCTCGGCCTCTTCATTGACGCGCTTCAGGTCCGGGCCCACCACGCGCACCATGATGGGGAACCAGTCCCCCAGGCCTTCGATGGACGGCGGGTCCGACAGGGTGATGGCGGTGGAGACCAGGTTGGGGACCAGCAGCGCGCGGGCCTCCTCCTTGAGGGTGCCGATGCTCTTGGTGCGCTGGTCCTTGCCCACGGTGAGCACGCGCATGCGCGACTTGTAGACGTCTCCGTTGGGGCCCACGGTGGTGTAGATGTCCGCGACCTCCGGGATCTGCTTGAGCAGCGTCTCGGCCTGCGCGGCGCGCTCCGTGGTCTGCGCCAGGTTGGCGGAGTCCGGCAGCTGCAGTTCGACGATGAACTGCGAGCGGTCCTCCGCGCTCATGAACTCCACGCCCAGGCGGCTGGCGGCGCCGAAGGACAGCACGAGCGCCAGCAGGGTGAGGCCCGCGGTGGTCCACTTGTGGCGCAGCACCCAGCCCAGGATGCGCGCGTACGTGGACTCGGTGGCCTCCAGGAAGCGGCGCAGCACGCGGAAGACGGCGGGCTCGTGCTGACGCTCCCCCGGCTTGTGCGCCTTGGCGAAGCGCGCGGACAGCATGGGGTCCAGCGTGAAGGAGATGAACAGCGAGATGAGCACCGCCACGGAGATGGTGATGCCGAACTGCTTGAAGAACTGGCCCACGATGCCGGGCATGAAGGCCACGGGGATGAACACCGCCACCAGGGCCAGCGTCGTCGCGAGCACCGCCAGGCCCACGTCCTTGGTGCCGTTGTACGCGGCGCTCATGGGCTCCTCGCCCTGCTCCAGCCGGTGGGTGATGGCCTCACGCACCACCACCGCGTCGTCGATGAGCAGACCGATGGCCAAGGACAGTGACAACAGCGTCATCTGGTTGAGCGAGTAGCCCAGCACGTACATCACGAAGAACGTGCCGATGACGGACGTGGGCAGCGCGAGCGCGGAGATGAACGTGCCGCGCGGATCCAGCAGGAACATCAGGATGATGAGGACCGCCATCAGGCCGCCGAAGATGAGGGCGACCCACACCTCGTGGGTGTTGGCGCGGATGAGGTCCGACTGGTCGATGAGCAGCGTGGCCTTGAAGCCCTGCCCCACCACCGGCCCCATGTCCGCGAGCGTCTTCTTCACCGCGTCGCTGACGCTCACCGTGTTGGAGCCCGGCTGCTTCACGATTTCCAGCACCACGGCGTCGCGGGCGTTGAGGCGCGCGGTGGTGCGGCGCTCGGCGACGCCGTCCGTGACGGTGGCGACCTCTTCCAGGCGCACCTGGGCGCCCGTCTTGCTCCGGGCGATGGGCAGCTTTTGCAGGTCCTCCACGCTGGTGAACTCACCCATGGCGCGCACGGTCAGCTCGTTGGGCCCCAATTGCAGACGGCCCGCGGGCAGGTTGAGGTTCTCCATGGCGATGCGCTGGGACACCTGCGACGGCGCGATGCCCACCGCGCGGGCCTTGTCCAGGTCGATGTCGACCTGGATTTCGCGCGTGTCGCCGCCGGTGATGCGCACCTCCGCCACGCCGGCCAGCTGCGCGAGCGCGGGCTTGATGCGGTCATCCAGCAGCTTGCGCAGCGACTGGGACGTCATGTCCGCGGAGACCGCGTAGGTGAGGATGGGCGCGGCGGACAGGTCCACGCGGCTGACGATGGGCGCGTCCGCGTCCGTGGGCAGCTTGTTGACGGCCTGGCCCACCTTGTCGCGCACGTCCTGGACGGCGGTGTCCAGGGCGGTGCCCAGCGTGAAGGACACCACCACGGTGCCCACGTTCTCACGGCTGAAGGAGTGGATTTTATCCACGCCGCTGATGCCGGCGACCGCGTCCTCCAGGGGCTTGATGACCTGGGTCTCGATTTCGCCCGGGCCCGCGCCTTTGTAGAGGGTGTTGACCACCACCACGGGGAAGCTGACGTCCGGGTAGAGGTCGGTGCCCAGGCGCTTGAGGCCCATCACGCCCAGCACGATGAGCAGCAGGGACACCATGGCCGTGAACACCGGCCGCCGGATGGAGACATCACTGAGAATCATGGGAAGAGCTCACGCACGCCGCTGGACGGCCACGGCGAAAGGGGGGCGGCCTTTCGGCTACTTCACGGAGACGCGGGTGCCGGGGGTCAGGGAGGGCGTGGGGAAGTCCACCACCTGCTGGAGGACGGCCGCGGCGCGCACCACCACCTCGCGGTCGCGGCGCTCCAGCACCTGCACGTCCACGCGCTGGAGGGCGCCGTCGCTGACGACGAGCACGTGGTCCCCGTTGGAGGAGGACAGCGCCGTGGTGGGCAACAGCTGCGCGTCCTGCGCCTCGCCCAGCTTCAGCATGGCGCGCGCCAGGGTGTGGGCCACGAAGCGGCCGTCCGCGTTGGGCACGGCGATCTCCACCGGGATGCGCCGGGTGGCGGGGTCCGCGGAGGGCAGGATGGTGCGCACCACGGCCTCGTCGGTGGACGCGCCGTTGCCCAGCGCCGCCACGCGCACCTTGGTGCCGGGCTTGAGCAGCGCGCGGGCGCCTTCCGCCACGGTGGTGCGGAAGATGAGCGTGTCCAGCTGCTCCAGGGTGAACAGCGGCGAGCCCGGGCCCACCGTGGCGCCCGTCTGGTCCGGGGACTCAATCAGCGTGCCCGCGAAGGGCGCCTTCAGGTCGTGCCGGCGGCGCGCCGCGCGGGCCTGCGCCAGCTGCGCCTTGGCGGCCATCACCTGCGCCTGGGCCTGCGCGGCGGCGGCCACGGCGCTCTTGTGCTGCTGGTCGCTGACGCCACCGCCGGTGCTCAGCTTCTCCGTGCGCTCGGCGGCGTCCTTCGCGATGGAGGCGGCGGCCTCCGCGGCGGCGACGGCGGCCTCCGCGCCGGCCACCTGCGCGTCCACGATTTCAGCGTTGAGCTGGGCCAGCGTGTCGCCCTTCTTCACGGCCTGGCCCTTGTGGATGCGCACCGCCTCCAGGCGGCCGCCGACTTCAAAGCCGACCTGGAGCCCCTGCGCGGGGTACAGCGTGCCCGTCACCTCCTCCGACTGGGAGGCCTGCACGCCCTTCGCGGAGACGACCTTCACGGCCGGCGCCGGCTTGTCCTGGCCGGGGGCCTGCGCGGCGGCGGGCGAGGACGCGGCGTCCGCCTTGTCACAACCGGTGAGCGCGAGCGCGGCGGCCACCCCCATGGCGGCGAGGGCGCGGGAGGCGGAGGGCTTCGTGGAGGGTTTCACGGGCGTTTCCTTGGCGGACGGTGCGGGTGGGCCGCGCGGGCGTGGCGCCGGCGCGTGGATGGCGGTGAAGAAGGACGGGCGACGGCGGCGGGCGTCGCGGGCACGGCCTCGCGGGGCAGCGTGCCTTCGTGCATGAGACGCTGGATGCCCACGGCCCAGGCGGCCAGGTCCGGCTTCTGCTCCAGCCGTCCCATGCGCCGGGCCAACAGCAGGTACGTGCCCACGACGAAGGAGCCGAAGAGGCCGGGGTCCACGTCCGGGGTGTCCGGCTGCTGGCCGCGCAGGTGGAAGAACTCCCGGGCAATCCGCTCCACCTCGCGGTCCACCACGTCCCACATGACGGACTCGAAGGCGGTGCCCTGGCTGCCCACGATGAGCGCGGTGACCAGCTCCCGCTGCTCCCACATGAGCTCCAGCATCTCCACGTCGAGCGCGGCCTCCAGGCGCAGGAAGTCGCGGTAGCGCTCCGAGCGCGCGGCCACGTCCCCGGGGCCCGGCAGGCCGCTGTGGTCGGCGCGGAAGCGGTCCATGCAGGACATGCGCTTCGAGGCCAGCCGCTCCAGGGCCGCCAGGAAGTCCTGCACCAGCGCCGCGAAGAGGGCCTCCTTCGAGGGGAAGTGCAGGTAGAAGGCGCCCTTGGACAGGCCGCTGGCGGCGGTGATGTCGCTGATGCGCGCGCCCTTCACGCCCCGCTTCGCGAACTCCGCCCGCGCGGACGCGATGAGCGCGCTGCGGGCTTTGGGGTCGGCGTGGCGGGGCATGGCGGCCGCATTCCTAACCCGCCGGTCAGAAATAGAACAGTCGTTGCTGAACGCCGGGTCAGGAATCCGAGGGGCGTGTCGGCGGCGGGCGCAGGAGGGCGGAGCAGAGCGGACACCCGGGCGGGGCG
>NZ_RAWL01000474.1:0-6235 GCF_003668885.1 Corallococcus sp. AB049A
TTTAAGTCGTCGGCAGCGTCAGATGGGTATAAGAGACAGGGCGGAGGGCGTGCGCCTGCTGGAGTCGCAGGGCTTCCGGGTGGTGGCGCGCAACTGGACGTGCCGCTACGGGGAGCTGGACATCGTGGCGGAGCAGGGGGAACTCATGTGCTTCGTGGAGGTGCGCATGCGCTCCACTGCGGCCTGGGGAGACCCGTCGCACACCGTGTCCTTCGCCAAGCAGCGCCGGGTGGTGAAGGCGGCGCTGCACTACCTCTTCCAGAACGGCATCGACGGGCGCATGGTGCGCTTCGACGTCATCTCCGTCGTGGGCCAGGGCGAGCACGCCCGGGTGGAGCACCTGCCCGCCGCCTTCGACGCTGGCATGTAAAGGAAACCGTCCCTTGGCTGGAACGCTCTACCTCGTGGCCACGCCCATCGGGAACCTGGGGGACGTCTCCGCCCGGGCCCTGGAGACGCTGCGCACCGCGGGCTTCCTCGCGTGCGAGGACACCCGGCACTCGCGCATCCTGTTGGACCACTTCGGCATCACCGGGAAGGACCTGGTGAGCCTGCCCGCCTTCGCGGAGGGGCAGCGCGCCGGGCGCATCCTGGACCGCATCGAGGCGGGGGCGGACTGCGCGCTCGTCACGGACGCGGGCAGCCCCGGCATCAGCGACCCGGGGGAAAAGCTGGTGGCGGAGGCGCTGGAGCGCGGCCTTAAGGTGGAGCCAGTGCCCGGGCCCACGGCGCTGGTGGCCGCCCTGAGCGCGTCCGGGCTGCCCACCGGGCGCTTCCACTTCCTGGGCTTCCTGCCGCGCAAGGGGCCGGAGCGCCGGGCCATGCTGGACGAGGTGGCCCCCCTGTCCGCCACCTGCGTCCTCTACGAATCCCCGCGCCGCCTGGCGGAGACGCTGGCGGACCTCCAGGAGGCCTGGGGCGACCGCCGCGCGTGCGTGGCGCGCGAGCTGACCAAGCTGCACGAGGAGTTCGTCCGGGGCTCGCTGTCCGCGCTGGTGGCGCGCTACGCGGGCGAGGAGACCCGGGGCGAGGTGGTGGTGTTGGTGGAGGGCCGCACCGGCGAGCAGCGCTGGAGCGAGGACGAACTGCGCCGGGCGCTGGAGGCGGGCCTGGCTCGCGGCGAGAAGCTCAAGCCGCTGAGCACGGAGCTGGCCCGCCGTGCGGGGTGGCCCGGCCAGGAGGTGTACCGGCTGGGCCTGGGGTTGAAGCAGCGGTAGGGGCGGCCCACCGCTGCCTCGGGGGCGGGCCTTCAGAAGCTGAAGGTCGCGCCCAGGTCGAAGCGGAACGTGGTGCTCTGGATGGCCCGGAAGCGGCGGGACACCGTGTCGTAGCGCCAGTCGAACGTGGGGTTCAGCTCCGGGGAGCCCGGGGCGACGTCCACGGTGCCGTCGCCGTTCAGGTCCTGGCCAATGACCTCGGTCGTGAGCAGGTGGTCCGTGTTGTAGAGGAAGTTGCCGGAGGCGCGGATGGTGAACGCCTGTGCGGCCCGGGCGGTGACGCCCAGCTGGCCACCCACCTGGAGGTAGTCGTCGGAGGTGAGCAGCTTGCGCAGCGCGGAGCTCAACTCGTTGTAGTACCGGCCGCGGCCCACGTAGTTGCCCAACAGCCGCAGGTCCAGGGCGAACCTCTGGGACTTCGCCGCGTTCTCGAAGGGCACCAGCTCCATGCCGAAGGTGAGCGCCGTCTGCGAGGGGGCGTGGATGCCCGTCTCCTTGCGCGTCCACGGCTCCTTGAAGCAGTTGTACGGCGCGCCCAGGGTGGGCGGATTGGCGCCGGACTGGTCGCAGTTGGAGTACGCGCCGGGGCCGCGCACCGGGATGGTGTGGGACGCCTTGAAGTACGGCTCCGCCCTGCCCATCTTCCGCGAGAAGGTCGTGTAGAGCTGGTACTTGTGGACGCGGTCGCCCACGTTGCCCTTGTCGCCGTCCGGGTCCGTGTTGGCCACGCTCGGGTCGCGCAGCTTGGCGGTGGGCGCTTCGTAGTCGATGCCGACGATCCACGTGGGCTTGGTGTCGTCCTTCTCCTGGTTGAAGAAGGCGTACGCCAGGCCGAAGTGCACGTTGCCCAGGCCGCCGCGGTAGCTCTCCTGGGGCACCTGGAACAGCCGGCCCACGCAGCCCTCGGACGAGTAGGGTGAGCCGTCCGCGTTGAAGCAGCTGTTGGTGATGGTGGAGTTGCCCTGGCCCGTGCCGGACACGAAGTTCCAGGTCTCGTTCTGCTGGAAGACGATGGGCAGCTTGAAGCTGAACTCCAGGTCCTTCCACAGGCCGAAGGCCACGGCCAGATTCAGCCGCGCGTCCGTGCCCTTGTACCAGAGTTCGTTGACCTCCCGGACGTCAGTGGACCCCGGGCCACCGAGCTGCTCGCGGACGATTTTCGCGCGCGTCTGCGTGCGCTCGAAGCCCACATCGAGGAAGAGGTCGAACGGATCATCGTCCTCGAACGAGGAAGCAATCCGGGTGATCTCCGCCGCGCTGGCGGCGAACGGCACGCCCAGCGTCAGCGCGGCGATGACGGCGCGAAACCTGTGCATCCACTACCTCCGACGACCACGGCCCAGGCCTGCCAGCTAGCCGTGCCGTCGGAGGAGTGTCAAGAAATGGGTGGCCTTTACTTCCCCGCGACGGACGTGCCCAGCAGGCCATCCAGCCGCTGGACCTCGGCGTCGAAGGCGCCCTTCTGGGCGGCCGCCAGGGACGCGCGGAAGGTCTTGTGCTGGTCGAAGGGGTCCAGGACCCGGTTTTCGCCCAGCATGAGCTGGTAGTGCAGGTGGGGGGCGAAGGAGTGGCCCGTGTTGCCGCTCTGGGCCAGGACCTGTCCCGCGTTCACGCGCATCCCGGGCTGGATGCTCTTGGGCAGCTCCGCCAGGTGCAGGAAGAGGGCGCGGCGGCCCTTGCCCCCGGACTCCACCAGCTCGATGCAGTTGCCGTTGCTGCCGAAGTTCCAGTTCTTGCGCTTGATGACGCCCGCGAAGGGCGCCCGGACCGTCGTGCCCACCGGCGCGCGGAAGTCCACGCCCTTGTGACCACGGCCGTCGCGCAGCAGCGAGGTGATCTGCTCGTAGCTGTCGATGGGGGACTTCTCCATCCGCAGCTCCAACTCGTCGCCGCCGGGCAGGTAGTAGCGGGCGTTCGTCTCACCCGCGGGCGTGAAGCGGTAGGCGCGGTGCGTCTGGCCCGTCTTGCCGCTCACGAAGCGCACCGCGTACACCAGCGGCTCCTCGTTGGGGCGGCGCTGGTAGAGCACGTCCAGCGTGTCCCCCCGGAGGATTTCACCGGGTACGCGCACCCACCACACCAGCGTGCGCGTCACCACCTGGGCCAGGGCAGGGCCCACGGTGGCGTCCGAGGCCTGGACGAGGGCGGTCTCCAGCGGACCCTCGATGCGGATGGACGCGCGCTCCAGGCCCGCGGCCTTCACGGGGTCGGTGGGCGCGGGCGGGGCCACGGGGGCCGCGGCGACGGTGCCGGCATCCAGCGCGGTGACGGTCTGCGAGGCGACGTCCATGGGGACATCCGCCATGCGCTGTTTCCACCACCACACGCCACCCGCGGCCGCGCCGAGGATGACGGAGACGGCAACCACCGGTCCGAAGGGATTGCGCTTCGGTGGTCCACCGAGGGTGGGAAGATTCGGCCGCATTCAGGCTCCCTGAGGGTAAGAAGGTACGCGGGGGCCGAAACCGCTGGCGAAGAAGCGATATTTCGGCGCCCCAAGCTACTCGTCCGGGCCGTCTTCCTGACCGTCCGGGGTGGTGTCGCGCAGGCCGAACTCCTTCATCTTCGTCTGGAGCGACTTGCGGCTGATCTGCAGGAGGCGCGCGGCGCGCGTGACGTTGCCGCCCGTCTCCTCCAGCTTCTTGACGATGAGGTCCCGCTCCAGCTCCGCGGCCTTCATGCGCACGATGTCCTTGAGGCCCACCTCGCCCACAGGGACATCCAGCGTGCCCAGCGAGGCGGCGACCGGTGCCCCTGCCTGCACGCCCGCTCCCCCGCGCACCGGCTCCGGCAGGTCCTTGGCGGTGATGAGGGGGCCGTCCGCGAAGAGCAGCACGCGCTCGATGAGGTTCTCCAGTTCGCGGATGTTGCCCGGCCACGCGTACGCCTGGAGCAGCGCGAGCGCGTCGTCGGCGATGCCTTCGATCTTCTTGTGGAGCCGCCGGTTGTACTTGTCCACGAAGTGCGCGGCGAGCATCGGGATGTCGCCGCGCCGCTCGCGCAGGGCGGGCAGCACGATGGGCACCACCGCCAGCCGGTAGTACAGGTCCTTGCGGAAGCGGCCGGCTTCGATCTCCGCCTGGAGGTCGCGGTTGGTGGCGGCCACCAGGCGCACGTTCACGCGCGTCGTCTTGATGCCGCCCACGCGCTCGAACTCGCCCTCCTGGAGCGCGCGCAGCAGCTTCACCTGCATCTCGACGGGGATCTCGCCAATCTCGTCCAGGAAGAGGGTGCCCTCGTCGGCCAGCTCGAAGCGGCCCGGCTTGGAGGTGACGGCGCCGGTGAAGGCGCCCTTCTCGTAGCCGAACAGCTCGCTCTCCAGGAGCGTGGCGGGGATGGCCGCGCAGTTGATCTTGATGAACGGCTTGTCGCGGCGGCTGGAGGCGCCGTGCAGCGCGGTGGCGATGAGCTCCTTGCCCGTGCCGCTCTCACCGGTGATCAGCACCGTGGACGGCGTGTCCGCCACCTTGTCGATGATCTTGTAGACGTCCTGGATCTGCGGTGACTCGCCAATGATGGCGGACCGGGCCTTGTGGTCCGCGCGCACGGAGCGCTTGGCGCTCTCGTTCGTCTTGGCGGCCTTGGCCACGACGGAGGACAGCTCCGACTGATCAAAGGGCTTGGTGATGTAGTCGAACGCGCCCGCCTTGATGGCCTCCACGGCGGAGTCCACGGTGCCGTGCGCGGTGATGATGATCACCGGCACGTCCGGGTTGGCGGCGCGCACGGCGGCGAGCACCTCCATGCCGCCCAGCTTGGGCATCACCAGGTCGGTGACGACGATGTCCGCGCCGTTCTTGTGGAACTCGGCCAGGCCCTGCTCGCCGTTCTCCGCCACGGTGACGTCGAACCCGTCGCGGCGCAGCAGGGCGGCCAGCACCTTGCGCAGGTTCGTCTCGTCGTCGATGACCAGGACCTTGGCCATAAGCCTCCGCGCGGAAGAAGAGGACTAACGGCGTGCCGGGGGAGCGGCGGGGACGGCGCCTTCCAGCGTGCAGATGGCGTCCGGGTGCTTGATGCGCAGGAGCAGCGACTCCAGCACGCGGAACGGGTGGTTCATCTTGCTGGCGCCCAGGTAGGCCGCGACCATGTCCATGGCCACCGCCAGGTCCATGTTCTCCCGGCCCGTGGACACCACCACGCCGGACTCACCGCGCAGGCGGTTGGACTGGTAGACGCCGTCGGACGCCAGCTGGCTGATGGTCTGGATCTCCAGCACGCCCGTCTTCTCGTAGATGCGGTGCAGCTGCGAGTACAGGCGCGGCGACAGCACCACGGCGTAGGGGCCGAAGTGGCCGGCCTCGTTGAGCTTGCGCGTGGCCTCCACGATGGTCTGGAAGCCGCCGCCCGGCGCCGTCCAGTCCCCCAGCGTGGCGGTGAGGCGGCCGTTGGCCGTCATCAGGCCCTCGTAGCCCAGGCGCTGGTCGCCGTAGAAGATGAGCTCGTCCTCCTGCTGCGCGCACAGCGCGGCGGCGCCGGCGGCGGCGGACACGTCCAGCGGCATGTTGTGCGTGCGCGCCGCCTCGATGTCCCGCCAGTGCAGCAGGAAGTCCTTGTAGATGATGGGGATGGTCTTGAACTTGCGGACGTCGGTGAAGACCATCGCGGTCTCCTGCTCACCGACGATGTCCACCGCGCCCGCGGACACGCCCTGGAACTCGTCGTAGGCCACCGTCTGCACGCCGGCGCCCAGCGGCCCGTAGATGTCCAGGATGCGGCGGCCCACCAGCGAGCGGCGCGCCACCTGGATCACCGTCTCGTTGAGCCGGGCCCACTCCTCTTCGCGCAGCGGGTTCTCGGCATGTCCAAGGAAGTCAGGCATCTGTGTCTCCGTCACGAGCGGCGGCAGAGGAGGGGAGGGAAGGCAGGAAACAAAAGGGTTCTAGCGACCGCCACCGGAGCCGCCACCGCTTCCGCCGCCCCGGCGCAGGCTGCCGATGGTGAGCGGGTGGCTGTTGGCGGAGGGCGGCGGCGCGGGGACGCCGTAGATGAGGCGCTGGGGCGGCAGGTTCGTCAGG
>NZ_RAWL01000475.1:0-6224 GCF_003668885.1 Corallococcus sp. AB049A
CCTGTTCCTCCCCGTCACCCGCGCCGACATGCAGGCCCGGGGCTGGGAGCAGTGCGACATCATCATCGTGAGCGGCGACGCCTACGTGGACCACCCGGCCTTCGGGCCGGTGCTCATCGCGCGCTTCCTGGAGGGGCGGGGGTTCAAGGTGGGGCTCATCCCCCAGCCGGACTGGCACTCGGCGGAGCCCTTCAAGGCGCTGGGGGCGCCGCGGCTCTTCTTCGGGGTGGCGGCGGGCAACCTGGACTCGATGCTCAACCGGCTGACGGCCCAGAAGAAGAACCGCTCGGAGGACCAGTACAGCCCGGGCGGGCGCACCAACTGCCGGCCGGACCGGGCGTCCATCGTGTACGCGCAGCGCTGCCGCGAGGCCTTCCCGGACGTGCCCATCGTGCTGGGCGGCATCGAGGCCAGCCTCCGGCGCATCGCGCACTTCGACTACTGGAGCGAGAAGGTGCGCCGCTCCATCCTCTTCGACGCCAAGGCGGACCTGCTCGTGTTCGGCATGGGCGAGCGGCCCATCTGGGAGATCGCCGACCGGCTCAACAAGGGCGAGCGCATCGAGGACCTGAAGGACATCCGGGGCACCGCGCACCTCATCAACGACGCGGCCATGAAGGCCCTGGAGGCGGACCCGGCGAAGCGCGCGGCGGACCACGGCAAGGTGGTGGTGCTGCCCTCCTACGAGGACGTGGTCGCGGACACGCGCGCCTTCGCGGTGATGAGCCGGGACTTCCAGATGGAGACCAACCCCGGCAACGCGCGCGCCATCGCGCAGCGCCACGGCAACCGCGCCATCTACATGAACCCGCCCGCCCGGCCGCTGGAGGACGGCGCCGGACAGAAGCCCGGGGACACGGCCACGGTGGCCATGGATGAGCTGTACGACCTGAAGTTCAACCGCGTGCCGCACCCCATGTACAAGGAGTCCATCCCCGCGTACGAGACGGTGAAGCACTCGGTGGTGCTGATGCGCGGGTGCTTTGGCGGCTGCACCTTCTGCTCCATCACGGAGCACGAGGGCCGCGTCATCCAGAGCCGGTCCGCGCAGAGCGTGCTGCGCGAGGTGCGCGAGGTGCGGCGCATGGGGGACTTCCGGGGGACGATTACGGACCTGGGTGGGCCCACGGCGAACATGTACAAGCTCAAGTGCAAGAGCGAGGACATCGAGAGCCGCTGCCGCAAGCTGTCCTGCGTGCACCCGGGCGTGTGCGAGAACCTCCAGACGGACCACGGGCCGCTCATCTCGCTGATGAAGCAGGTGCGCGAGGAGCCGGGCGTGAAGCACGTCTTCATCGCGAGCGGCGTGCGGTACGACCTGGCGGAGCGCTCGCCGGAGTACGTGAAGGAGCTGGCGGCGCACCACGTGGGCGGCCAGCTGTCCGTGGCGCCGGAGCACGTGTCGCCGCGCGTGCTGGAGAAGATGAAGAAGCCCGGCATCGAGAGCTTCGAGCGCTTCCAGCACATGTTCGCGTGCGCCAGCGAGGACGCGGGCAAGGAGCAGTACGACATCGCCTACTTCATCAGCGGCCACCCCGGCTCCACGCTGGAGGACATGGTGATGCTGGCGCAGTGGCTGAAGGAGAAGGGCAAGCGCCCCCGCCAGGTGCAGGACTTCATCCCCACGCCCATGTCGGTGGCCACGGCCATGTATTACACGGGCCTGGATCCGCTGAAGATGGAGCCCGTGTACACGGCGAAGGGCCTGCGCGAGAAGCGGCTGCAGAAGGCGCTGCTCCTCTACTGGAACCCGGAGCACTGGCCGCTGGCGCGCGAGGCGCTGAAGCTGGCCGGGCGCGAGGACCTGATCGGCCGGGGCCCCAAGGCGCTGGTGCCGCCGGAGTCCGCCGCGGAGGCCGCGCGTCTGCGCCGTGCCTCGGAAGGTGCGAACGCGGACGAGGGCCTGGCGACGAACGCGTGGCCGCGTCCCGCGCAGCCGCGTCCGTCCGGGCCCCGGGGTGGGGGCCGCACGTCGCGTCCGGGGCCTCGCGGGCGGTAGCGGGCCCCTGGCTTTCGTTCCGGGGGGAGGCTCGGGTATAGGTGCGCCGCGTTTTCTTCAAGCGGCCACACCGCCGGAGCCACACAGCCATGCCCAGGACTTCCCAGGAGCAGTCGCAGGAGCGTCACGCGTTCCTGCTCGACCTCTTTCGCAACCAGCCGGACCTGAGCCGTCAGGACGCCCTGGAGAGCTTCAAGGACCGCTTCGGCGCGACCATCAACCTGCGCACGTTCAACGAGCTGCGCGACCAGGCGAAGAAGGAGCTGGCCTCGCAGCCCGCCGCTCCGGCCGCCGCCCCCAAGGAAGAGGAGCAGGACGTGGACGTGCAGGACGAGCGCGCGGAAGTGACGGCGGAGGACGCGGGGACGCTGCTGAAGGCCGCGGCGGCTCCGGAGCTGCACGCGGGCACGGCCCCGGCGCAGAAGAAGCCGAAGGCGAAGGGCCCGGGTTCGCGCAACGTGTTCGTGGACGCGCCCGCGGATCAGCTCCAGTTCCTGGAGCGCGTGGTGCAGCAGCTCCAGGAGGCCGGTGCCGCCAACGTGCGCATCGACCACGCCACCGACCGGTGGATGGTGCTGGTGGTGGACTCCAAGTAACGCGCCGTTCAGGCCTTCGGGCCCGCCAGGGGCAGTGACACCGTGAAGGTGGCGCCGCCCCCTGGCGTCTCGGACACACCGACGCTGCCGCCGTGGGCCTCCACCGTCAGGCGCGCGCACGGGCCCACCTGCTCCACGTGCACCTCCACCGGCTTGCCGGGCCCGTACTTCAGCGCGTTGGACAAGCGCCCCTGCACCACCTGCGCCAGGCGCGCCCGGTCGAACCGGCCCCGCACCGGACCGGCGATGCGCAGGAGCACCTCGCTGCCCTCGCGGGACACCTCCTCCCGCAGCTGCGCCACCTCCTCCGTCACCAGCGCGGAGAGGTCCACGTCCTCCACGTTCAGGCTCACCGGCCCCGAGGCCAGCTGGGACACGTCCAGCAGCGTCTCCACCACCGTGGCCAGAGGGCTTCACCAGGTAGTCATCCGCGCCCGCCTCCAGCCCCTCCACCGAGGCCTCCTCGCCCGCGCGCGCCGACAGGAGGACGAAGGGAATGGCCCTCAGCCGCGGATCCGCGCGCAGCTCGCGCAAGAGCCCGAAGCCGCCCAGGCGCGGCATCATCACGTCGCTCAACACCAGGTCGGGTGGACGCGCGCGGATGGACTGGAGCGCCGCGTAGCCGTCCTCCGCCGTCTCCACCGTCACGGACGCGGCCAGGAGCCCCGTGATGTACGTGCGCAGGTCCGCGTTGTCGTCCACCACCAGCACCCTGGCGGACATGGGAGGCAACAGCGGCGCGGCCTTCGTGCCTTCCCGCGCTCGCGCGCCCTCCTCCGGGGACGTGCCCAGCCAGCCGCGGATCTCCTCGACGTACGCGGACGCGCCTCGCGGACGGGTGTGCGCGGGCCCCGAGCCCTGGGAGACCCGCTGCTCGCGCGGCAGGTGGCCGTGGCCCAGGGGCACCGAGACACAGAACGTCGTCCCCTGCCCCAGCGTGCTCGTCACGCCCACGGTGCCGCCGTGCAGCTTCGCCAGCTCCTGCACCAGGCTCAGGCCAATGCCGCTGCCCTCGTGGCTGCGGGAGCGGGCGTTCTCCACGCGGTGGAAGCGGTCGAAGATGCGCGGCAGCTCCGCCTCCGGGATGCCGCTGCCGGTGTCGCGGACCGTCAGCCGCGCCTGCCCGTCGTCGATGCGCAGCCGCACGTGGACGCCGCCCTCGAACGTGAACTTCATCGCGTTGGAGAGCAGGTTGAAGACAACCTTCTCCCACATCTCCCGGTCCACCCAGACGGGCTCCGGCAGGGGCGCCAGGTCGGTCGTGAGGGTGAGCTGCGCGCGCCTCGCGATGGACTCGAAGTGGCTCACCAGCTCCGCGGTGAAGGCGGACAGGTCCGTGGGCTGGAAGGCCGCGCGCACGCGTCCGGCCTCCGTGCACGTGAAGTCGAGCAGGGTGTTGACCAGCTTGAGCAGCCGGCTGGCGTTGCGTTGAACGAGGGACAGCCGCTCGGACTGGAGCGGCCCCAGCGGCTCCACCGTGTCCGCCAGCGCGTCCTCCACGGGCCCGAGCATCAGCGTCAGGGGCGTGCGGAACTCGTGGCTCACGTTGCTGAAGAAGGCTGTCTTGGCGCGGTCCAGCGCCGCCGGCTCCGGAGGGTTCTGTTCGTGGGGCGGACGGCTCAGGGCAGGCTCGGAAGGTGCGGGACGCGTGGAAGAAAAGACCTGGGGTGGACGTAGCGAGCCGTTCTCCCCACTTCAACGCCGGACGTCGCCTACCGAGCAGGGCTCTTCCCGGGGGGACCGTGAACCTGCCCGCCGCTTCTCCATGGGGGCGGACGGCTTCTGTCGGGGAACAAGGGCCCTGGCGCTTTGAAGCAGGCAAAGCGGACGCGGTCTGGGTGAGATGACGGGATGACGCGAATCCCTTTCATCCTCGTCCTCGCGCTGTCCTCGGGCTGCGCCAGCCGGCAGCAGCCCTCCCCTCCTCCGGCGCGCGAGTGGGCCACGACGCTGTACCGGGACCACCCGCTGGCCGGACGCATCTGGGACGTGGCGGCCGGACGCTTCGTGGACGAGAGCGCCCTGCGCGCGGCGGTGGTGCCCGCGCGCTTCGTGCTCCTGGGCGAACGGCATGACCACCCGGACCATCACCGGCTCCAGGCGGAGCTGGTGCGCGCGAGGACACACGGGGGCCAGCGTCCCGCGCTCGCCTTCGAGATGCTGGACGTCACGCAGCAGCCCGCGGTGGACGCGGCGCTGAAGGCCCATCCGGAGGACGCGCAGGGGCTGGCGAAGGCGGTGGACTGGGCGGGCAGCGGCTGGCCGGACTTCAGCCTCTACGCGCCCGTGTTCAGCGCGGGCCTCCAGGCGCACCTGCCCATCGTCGCGGCCAACCTGCCCCGCGCGCGGGTGCGCGAGCTGGTGATGAAGGGGCCTGAAGCACTGCCCTCGGACCTGCGCTCGCGCCTGGGCCTGGAGGCGCCCGTGCCGGAAGCCGAGGCGAAGGCCGTGCGCGAGGAGCTGGACCGTTCGCACTGCGGACAGCTGCCCCAGGAGATGCTGGAGCCCATGGCGCTGGCCCAGCGGGCGCGCGACGCGATGATGGCGGACCGGCTGCTGGAGACCGTCACGGCGGACGGCGCGGTGCTCATCACCGGCAACGGCCACGTCCGCGAGGACCGGGGCGTCCCCGCGCACCTGGAGCGCCGCGTGAAGGACGTCAGCGTGTTGAGCGTGGCGCTGCTGGAGGTGTCACCGGACGCGCTCGAGCCCCAGGACTACGCGGCCGCCGTGGGCGCCACCGCCCTGCCCTACGACTACGTGTGGTTCACGCCGGCCATGCCGGAGGACGACCCGTGCAAGGCGCTGCGGGCGCGGAACAAGAAGCCATAGCGTGTCAGACCGTGTTGGTACGGGATTGGGCGGCACCGCGAAATGCGCGGTGCCGTCCCCTGTCACAACAGCCTGGAGACACACCATGTTCATGAAGAAGGCAGCCATTGGGTTGGGCCTGGCGATGCTCGCGGTCGGCGGCAACGCCTGGGCAGGCTTCAAGCAAGGCTTTCCCGTCGTCATCCACACCTCCGTGAATGCTTTTGGTGGAGACATTGGAGCCATCCGCAACACCGCGGACAACATGCAGTTCATCCAGATCACCTTCGAGGGCCGGGTGATTGGCAACAACTCGGTCATGTTCTTCGTGAGGGACGCGAGCGGGAATTCGGCCATGTGCAGCAGCAGCGACCCGAAGATCCTCGAGGCGGCGCACTCCATCACCTCGGACTCCGCCATCATGGTCTACCACGACGGCGCGGGCAGCTGTAACAACGTCCAGGTCATCGCCACCTCCGTGAACCCGCCCAAGCAGCCGTAGCGGGAGGCCGTGTCATGACCATGGCATCCAGGGCCTTTCAGCTGGCCATGCTGCTGGCGGCCGCCGGAGCGGGCTTCGGCCTGTCCCGGTGGGCGCCTCCACCGGCCACCACCGATGAGACACCCAGACAGCTGGAGCGGCTGGAGGGCGAGCTTCGCGCGCTCAGACAGGCCCTGGAAGCCACGTCGCGTCCCGCTCCGCCCGCAGTGGCGGGGCTGGACGTGGCGGCACTCCGGGACGACCTGCGCAGGATGATGCGGGAAGAACTTCAAGCCACCCGGGACGAGATCTCCTCCTCACCTCCCGAGGAGAAGCC
>NZ_RAWL01000476.1:0-6215 GCF_003668885.1 Corallococcus sp. AB049A
GGTGGCGACGGCCCTGTCGCTGTTGATGGTGGACTACTTCTTCCTGTCCCCGCTGGGGAACTGGATGATCCACCCGGGCAACGTCATCGCGCTGGCCTTCTTCCTGGCGCTCTCGCTGTTCGTGACGATGCTCAACGTGCGCCTGCGCCGGGCCAACGCGGACCGCGCGGACCTGCTGGAGCGCGAGCGCGCCTCCCGCGCCGCCGCCGAGTACGAGCGCATGCGGCTGCATGAGCTGTTCACGCACGCGCCCGCGCACCTGGTCATCTTCCGCGGGCCCCAGCACGTCTTCGAGCTGTCCAACCCCCTCAACGCCACGCTGCTGAACAACCCGCCACAACTGCTGGGCCTGCCCGTGCGCGAGGTGGGGCCAAGGCGGGAGGCCGAGCGCGTGGCCCGCATCCTCGACCGCGTCTATGCGACGGGGGAGCCCTTCGTGGGGCGGGAGGTGTCCCTCAAGCTGCCGCAGCCGGATGGCTCCGTGCGCGAGTCCATCTTCGACGTCACGTACACGCCCACGCACGACACGCACGGGAACGTGGACGGCATCGCGGGCTTCGGCTTCGACGTGACGGACCTGGTGCGCGCGCGCGCCCGGGCGGAGCGGCTGGCGCGCGAGCTGTCGCACAACGAAGAGCACCTGCGGCTGCTGGCGGGGGCCAGCTCCTTCCTGGCCACGTCGCTGGACTACAAGGCCACGCTGCGCAACGTGGTGCGCCTGGCGGTCCCCACGCTGGCGGACTGGTGCCTCATCGACAGCGCGCTGGAGGACGGCACCTTCCAGCGCATGGAGGTGGAGCACGCGGCCACGGAGCCGGAAGCGTTCGCGGAGCCGCTGCGGTCCCGCACGACGTACGAGTCGGGCCTCCCCAAGCTGGCCGGCGCGGCCCCGCTGTTCCACGGCCAGCCCTTCTTCATCGAGGACTTCAACGACGAGCTCCTTCCCCAGATAACGAGCGACCCGGAGCGCATCGCGCTGCTCAAGGAGCTGCGCGTCCGCTCGCTGGTGGTGGTGCCGCTGGTGGTCGGGGAGCGTTCGCTGGGGCTGCTCAGCTTCGTCACCACGCACCGCTCCGGGCGGGTCTACACGCGCGCGGACCTGCCCTTCCTCCAGGAGCTGGCCAACCGCGCCGCGCTCTCCCTGGAGAACGCGCGGCTGTACCGCGAGGCGCGAGAGGCGGTGCGCCTGCGCGACGAGTTCCTGTCCATCGCGAGCCACGAGCTGAAGACGCCGCTCACGCCGCTCAACCTCAAGCTCCAGGCGCTGCGGCGCGAGCTGGACCGCAACCCGGGCCCGGTGCCGCGCGAGCTGGTGGAGCGCTACCTGGACGTGGGCTCGCGGCAGATGAAGAAGCTGGCGGAGCTGGTGAACGACCTGCTGGACGTGTCGCGCATCGCCGCGGGCCGGCTGTCGCTGGAGTGCGTGTCCATGGACCTGGTGGAGCTGGTGCGCGAAGTGGTGGCCGCCTACGAGGGCCCCGCCGCGCGCTCCGGCTCCGTGCTCCAGCTGGAGGGCACGGACTCCGTGATGATGGGCACGTGGGACCGGGCGCGCCTGGAGCAGGTGGTGGTGAACCTGGTGGACAACGCCATCAAGTACGGCCAGGGGCGCCCCATCCACGTCCGGCTGGAGACGCGCGACGGGAAGGCGGCGCTGACGGTGCGGGACCAGGGCATCGGCATCTCTGAAGAGTCCCTGCCGCGCCTCTTCGGCCGCTTCGAGCGCGCGGTGAGTGACCGGCACTACGGCGGCCTGGGCCTGGGGCTCTACATCACCCGCACGCTGGTGGAGGCCATGGGCGGCACGGTGCGCGTGGAGAGCCGCCTGGGCCAGGGCTCCATCTTCACCGTGGAGCTGCCGCTGCAAGCACCGCGCTGATCAGGAAGCGGGGCGGGCGCGAGGCAACTGCGCGTGGGGTTCCCAGGGGCCGCTGGAGCCCAGGCAGTGGCGGCAGGTGGCCAGCGGCACGTCGCGTTCCAGATAGGTCAGCAGGCGCGTGAGGAGGTCCGGGTCGTCGAGCGGAACACCGTCGTCCCTGGCGAGCGCGGGCAGGTGCGGGTGCTGGGCGGCGAGGACGGTGGCGACGTGGGGCGGCCGGGTGCAGGTGTAGAAGCGGCCCTGGTGGACCAGGTGGCAGCGCTGCTTGAGCCAGCACTTCGCGAAGACGTCCTGGACCTCCGCGTCGGACGCGAGGGGCGCGTCCGGGGTGATGCGCTGGAAGCGGTCAATGGCCTTCACCGTGAGGTGGACACCGTGCTGGTCGCAGCGCTCGGTGATGCGGGCGATGGAGCGTTCGGGCAGGGGCGCGGACGAGTAGAACGACAGCGTCATCCGGTCGAGCCGTTCGTACACGGCGTCGGGAGCGCTCTGGGCGAGGAAGCCGTTGGTGGTGACGGACACCTGTTCGGAGATGCCGGACGCGCGCACCCCGTCCAGCACGGCGGGCAGGTCCGGGTGGAGGAAGGGCTCACCGCCGGTGAGCTTGAAGACGTTGGGCTTGAGCACACGCGACAGCCGGCGCAGGTCCTCGGCCAGCGCCTGGGGCGACACGGCCCACGCGGGCAGGTGCGGCGACAGGGGGCAGCACTGCGCGCAGCGCAGGTTGCAGTGCGTGGTGACGTGCGTCTCCAGGGACCAGGTGAGGACGCGGCTGTCGTGAAGCTCGTAGCGCACGGCGCGGGAGTCTAACCCTGATTGTCCTCAACTCACGGTGAGGACGAGTTGGTCCATCGCACGGGTCATCGCCACGTAGAGCAAGCGAGCTTCTTTCTTGGCATCGGGATGCTCGGCGGCTGGGCGCTTGAGGCGGGGAATGGCGACGACCGGGAACTCCAGCCCCTTGCTGGAGTGGAACGTCAGCACCTTCACGCTCGCCTCGGAGGACTTGAAGGCGGATTGGCCGGAGCCTTTGCCCACCCATTGCAGAGGAATGCCCATCCGGGTCAGCTGCTGGACGGCACGCTGCCCCATGTCCGCACTGCGATAGAGCAGCGCCATCTCATTCCAGGCGTGGCCTTCCGCGTGGAGTTGCTGGAAGCGGCCCGCGATGTAGCGCAGCTCTTCATACAGATTGGGCAATGCGACGATCTTCGGGACCGGTCCACGGCGACCCGCGGATTGGGGCTGGACCAGTGGGACACCATCCTCGTCCGCGTCGCTGGGCGTCAGCACCTCACGCGCGAAGTCGGCGGCGAACTGGAGGATGTCCGCGGTGTTGCGGTAGTTGAGTCGCAGGATGGTGGTACGTCCCTGCGCCTGGATGCCCACGCTCCGGAAGCTGAAGCGCTTGTGCGGGTAGATGGTCTGGGCGTCGTCGTAGAGCAGCAGGAGTGAGTTCGTGCTCGGATCCACCATCTGCGAGATGAGCTTGAACCACTCGGGCTGGAAGTCGTGTCCTTCGTCGATGAGCACGGCCCCGTATTGCGCCCGGGGAATGAGGCCGCGATCCACGGCGGCGATGACGCGCTGAACGAGCTGCTCGGAGAACTCATCGGACGACAGGCCCTGGGGTGGAAGTCCCGCATGGAAATGGCGGAGCTGGGCGTAGCACCAGGCATGAAAGGTCTGGATGACCACGTGCCCTGAAAGGCCCTGGGCCCGCAGCATCTGCTCCAGCCAGCCATAGAGCGGCTTCCCGAAACAGAGGACGAGAATCGGGCGGCGGAGTGTCCGGGCCAGTTGAAGACAGCGGTAGCCCAGGATCATCGTCTTGCCGGAGCCCGCGACCCCGTGGATGACACGGTGTCCCTCTCCCAGACTGCGAGCCAGCTGCTCCTGCTGGAGGTCCATGATGCGGATGAGGTCCGGGACCGAAAGCTCCAGCTCCGCCTGGACTGGCGCGGAACGGGCGAGCGGGCCACTGCCAACCCGCAGTTCAGGGAAGACGTGCCAGCGGATCCGGTCCAACTGCGGCAAGGAGATGGGTTGCGCAGGTGACCACGGGAACATGTCCCAGAGCCGCTTCTGGAACTGTTCGGGCTCAACGTCCTCCGCCATCTCATCCCGGCAGATGACGCGAGAGGCAGGCAGCACATTCCCCAGGTGTCCCTCGTCGAACTGCTTCCGGGTGATGTTCGAGAGCACGACCCCGTGGCTCCAGGGCAGGACCAGGCGCCCCCGATATGGGCCCTCCGGACATACGAGCATCGGGTCACGCTGGAGCAGCGTCGCGATCTCCTGGGCGTAGAGACGAGACTGCTCGAAGGGATTGGCCACCTCCTTGAGACCCGTCGGCGTCATCAGGACCGCGCGCGTCTTGTCGATGTTCTGGAGGGTGTCGCGCTTCCAGTCCTTCACCTCGAGCACCAGCAGGCCCCGGCGCGGATGCAGGATGATGAAGTCCGGATGGTGCCCCGTTCCCCCGATGGGGACGTCGTACCAGAGCAGGTAGTCGTCCTCGAGCTTCTCCTCCAACCGGCGAGCAAACCGCTTCTCGCCGGCCTGCATCCGGCCGAGGCACTGGTTCAGGGAGGGAATCAGCGTCGCCATGCGGGAAGTCTGCCTCCAGGCTCCAAGGTGGACAACTCCACCTCGGCGCACCTGGACTCAGGGTTCCCATCCCTCCGTCCTCCGGGGTCCTGGTAGGGTGGCCCGGCCCATGACGAAACTGAAACGACTCAAGATTGATGAATTCCGGCACGTCGCCCCGGGCACGGAGCTTCACTTCCGCGATTCCCTCAATCTCCTCCTGGGCAAGAACGGCAGCGGCAAGACGACGCTGCTGAACCTCATCGTCATGGCGCTTCGCGGGGACTTCACTGCGATCCTGGAGGAGCCCTTCCAACTCGAATACGAACTGGAGGCAGGACAGGACCGGATTGAAGTCCGCCTGCGCAACACCTTCCAGCTCTCCCCACTGGGTTGGCCGCAGCTGAGCGGGCAAGGCACTGTCTGGGGCTGGTCCCAGCCAAACGGGGAGGTTTCTGGTTGGGATGCCTTGATTCGCAACCATGCTGCGTCCAATGCGGGCCCTTCCGTGTCTGGCGAGATTACTCTCTCAGGCCCGGATTTCACTCCCCCCATCACCGCCAGTTTCGAGGGGGAGCACGTCGTAGTCCGCACCCCTGAAAAGATCCTCAAGAACATCACTAATTTTTCAGTGAGCCCATCCGAGATTGCGAATCTTCCAGCTATCGCATCCAGCATCCAGTTGGCAGATCCTGATGAGTTCTTCGGGCGCGCAGCCATGCGGCTGATGACAGCGTTCCGCAACACCTACTTCGTCCAACGCCTGGATGAGTCACTTGAGCTTTTGACTCATGTCATTTCCAGTTCCCGTCTTTTCGCGGCGCGCGACATTCCAACGCGCGGGGAGCAGCAAGGAGGGCTCCTCTTCTTCGGAGATTGCCCTATCTCCATCCTCAAGGAAGCCGGCCATCAGCTTACTCGGGATAAAGACGCAGACGAGATACGCCTCAGCACGGGAAACCAGACTGCTGACTTCCTGAGTAGGTTCATTCGCCTTGTGGGCCTCGACATCGCGAACGCGAAGTTGGAGCGAACAGCGCGCCGTCCCATCGCGAATGCAGAGGAAATTGATTTCGGGAATCTCCGGTTCGAGTTCTACAGGCGAGACAGGTCCATCCTGTCCTACTCTCATCTCAGCTATGGGCAAAAACGGCTCCTTGCATTCTACTACCACTTGGCCTTTTCCCCGCCTGTCGTTGTCGCCGATGAACTCGTGAACGGTATGCATCACGAATGGATCGAGGCATGCCTGGAGGACTTGAATGGCCGGCAGGCCTTCCTGACCAGCCAGAACCCTCTGCTCCTGGATTACCTATCATTTGAAACAGCTGAAGAAGTCCAGTCCTGCTTTGTTCATTGTCGCAGCGAAGCGCAGGAAGACCGGACTCAAGTGACCTGGGAGAACATGTCCTCGGAGGAAGCCCAGGGCTTCTTCGATGCGTACCAGGTGGGCATCCAGCACGTCAGCGAAATCCTGCGTACTCGGGGGTTGTGGTGAGCCTCGCACGGCCCGCCTTATCTGTCCTGCTCTTGAGCGAAGACTCGGGGGGCGACGCTTTCGACACGCTTCAACGGCTTGCAAAGGAGATCTTGAAGCAGGTCGATGAGTACACCCAGACGCAGCCCTCTCTGCCAAGGTGAGTGAGACAGTCCGTACCCAGCAGTTTAGTGTGCAGGGCGACCCAGGCAGGGACGATGAATCCGGTGGTGGAAGAGGCTCGGGTCAGGGAGACCGAGGTGGTGGAGA
>NZ_RAWL01000477.1:0-6204 GCF_003668885.1 Corallococcus sp. AB049A
TGCCACACCCCTTCAAAAAGGCCTGGGAGGGAGGGTGTGTCGCGCAAGTGGTCGCGCCAAGTGCCCCCGGGTCCCGGCGTGCTCGCCTGCCTGGCGTGACGCGGTGTACGGCGGGGCCCCGCACGGCGCGGTCGGTATACTGCGCATCCTCATGAAGACGGACACGTTGAAGGCGCAGCTCAAGCGCACGTTGCGGCGCGACCTGTGGATCGCCGTCGCCCCCGCGACGCTCGTCATCGCGATCGCGTTCGCGGTGACGTTCTATTTCGTCAAGCCCGCGCCGCCCAAGACGCTGGTGATGGCGCTGGCGCCGGAGGAGGGCGGCTTCAACTACATGGCGAAGCGCTACCAGAAGTTCCTCGCGCAGCATGGGGTGACGCTGGAGCTGCGCAACACGAAGGGCTCCGTGGGCAGCGTGGCGCTCCTGAGCGCGGAGGACAGCGGGGTGGACATCGCCTTCGCGCAGAGCGGCACCACCGGCGGCAAGGGGCAGGAGGTGCCCGAGCACGTGGCGTCCCTGGGGAGCCTCTCCTACGTGCCGCTGTGGGTCTTCTACCGGGGCGAGCCCATCGGCGACGTGCGCGGCCTCGCTGGCAAGCGCATCGCGGTGGGGCCGGAAGAGAGCGGCACGCGCGCGCTGGCCATGACGCTGCTGCAGGCGAACAAGGTGGACACGGCGCCCACGGAGCTGCTGCCGCTGGAGCGGGACGCGGCCATCGACGCGCTGACGCAGGGCAAGGTGGACGCGGTGTTCCTGGTGTCACCGGCGGAGTCGCCGCGCATCCAGAAGCTGGCGGCGGTGAAGGACGTGCGCCTGCTCAGCTTCAACCGCGCGGAGGCGTACACGCGCCGCTACCCGTACCTGTCGCGCCACGTGCTGCCCCAGGGCGTGTTCGACTTCGCGAAGGACGTGCCGGACCAGGACGTGGTGCTGCTGGCGCCCAACGCGCTCCTGTTGGCGAAGGACTCGCTGCACCCGGCGCTCGCGTACCTGTTGATGCGCGCGGCCAGTGAGGTCCACGGCACGGCGGGCATCCTGGACAAGACGGGCGAGTTCCCCGCGCCGCTCGCGGCGGGCTTCCCGCTGAGCAGCGAGGCGAAGCGCTACTACGCGACGGGCGTGCCGCTGTTGCAGCGCTACCTGCCGTTCTGGGCGGCGAACCTGGTGGACCGGCTGTGGGTGATGCTGGTGCCCATCATCGCGGTGGTGGTGCCGCTGGGGCGCGCGGTGCCGGCGGTGTTCCTGTGGCGCGTGCGCTCGCGCATCCACCGGTGGTACGCGCGGCTGAAGGAGATTGAAATCCAGCTGGAGGAGGACCCGGACCAGGAGATGCTCCAGGACATGCTCAAGCGGCTGGAGGAGGCCGAGCGCGAGGTGAACCGCATCGCGGTGCCCATCGCCTACGCGGAGAACCTGTACTTCTTCCGCGAGCACGTGGACGTCGTGCGCCGCCGGCTCACCCGGAGGCTGGCGGGCGCGCCCGAGCACAAGGACGCGCATCCGCTGCAGATGCCCGCGTAGGCCGCTTCAGGGGGCCACGCCCAGCAGCTCGCGGATCTGCCGGATCATGGCGATCTCCGACTCGTCCAGGTGGCCGTCGCCGATGACGAGGGCGTGGACCGCTTCGAGCACGGCCTTGGGGTCCTCGCGCAGGACGCTCAGGTCCGGCGGCGGGAGCGGGTGGCCCTCGTGCAGGCAGCGGGTGAGGACGCTGAGCTCCGTCAGGGGCACGCTGAAGCCGCGCGCGGTGTCGATGATGGAGTCAATCTCCTCGCGGGTGACCCGGTCGTCGCTGGTGGCCACCTGGAGCAGGAGCTTGATGACCTCGATGTGGAACTGGGATTCAGGGGGCAGCGGGGCGGCCATGTGGGGTGCATCCTCCAAGGATGTCCAGGCTGACCTGCCAGGGGGGGAGCCGTCCAGCCCGTCGTCATTGCCCCGTCGTGGGGCGGAAAGGCGGCCGGGTGGGGGAGGGGCCTCCAACCCCGGGTGTCCTCCGTGCCATGCTCGGGACGTATGGCATTGCCGGGGGAGGCATTCCGCATGGGTAGGGCCTTACGGTTCACGTCTCGGGAGGAGTCCATCCAGCATGAGCTGCTGACGAACCTGATTGGCGTTGGCAGCTACCAGGACATCCACGACGTGCTGGAGCCGCGCGTGCTCCAGCTGTGCGGGGCGGACCACTTCGCGCTGGGGTGCGCCAACCTGGATGGCTCCGTGGGGCTCCAGTGGACGAGCCGCACGACGATGCCGCTGCTCCAGCGCTACTCCGAATGGGTGACGAACGACTTCGTGTTCAAGGCCACGCTGGCCCAGCCCAACCGCGTGCTGACCACGCCCGAGATGCTGCGGGGACAGACGCTGGACGCCCAGGAGACCCGTCAGCGCAGCGTGGAGGCGGGGCTGGACCTGAAGCAGGTGATGGCGGCCCTGCTGATTGAAGAGCAGCAGGGGCTCAAGGGCGGGCTCGCGGTGTACAGCGAGCGCGACCGGCCCTTTCCGGAGCGCAGCCAGCGATTGCTGCAATGGCTGGTGCCCGCCATCCACCGCGCGGTCAGTCACGTCCAGAGGATCCATGCGCAGGGATTGGAGCTGGACCTGCTCAAGGCCGGCGCCGTCGAGTCCGGGGCCCTGCTGGTGCTGACGTCCTGGGGCCGGGAGATGGTCCGCACGAACGCGGCCACGCGGCTGTTGGAGAAGTGGTTCGCGCGCTCGGACAGGACGCCGCAGGGGATTCCGAAGGCGTGGGTGGACCGGGTCGCGAAGCTGGCGCGCCTACCGGGGATGATTCCTCCCGCGCTGCTGGAGGACGTGCGGGACGAGAACGGAGAGCAATTGCAGGTGACGTTCTCCCTCTCCACCATCCTCTGGGCGGGCAATCCCCTGTGGCAGGTGCGCATCGTCGAGCGCCCGCATTGGGTGCGCGAGGACTGGAAGCTGACGCCCGCGGAGCGCGAGGTGGCGGAAGGAATCTACGAGGGCCTGTCGGACCAGGACATCGCGCTCAAGCGGGGCACGTCGTTGCTGACGGTAAAGGGGCAGGTGCGGGACATCTACCGGAAGACCGGGACCTCCAGCCGCACGCAGTTGATCGCGGAGGGGCGCCGCAGGTAGCTGGCGGCGGTCCCTGCCATACCTCTTTGGAGGGATGGGCCCCGTTTCCGCCCTCGTAATACTTGATGGGTATTGCAAACGGGGGTGGTACCCATGGGCAAGGCACGGAAGTTCCTGTCGCGTGAGCAGGCGTTGATCGCGGAGCTGAAGGAGGCGCTGGGCAACGCCCGGAGCCTGGAGGACGTCTACGAGGCCCTCTCCCGGGCGCTCCTCTCCCTCTGCGAAGCGGACCACCTGGCGGTGGGCTGCGCGAATCCGGATGGGACGGCGGGGTTGCAGTGGCAGACGGACACCGTCCACCCCCTCCTCAAGGATTACGCCGAGTGGGTGCAGGAGGACTTCGTCTTCCGCGCCACGGTGGTGCAACCCAACGTGGTGCTCAGCGACCTCCAGATGCTGCGGGGGCAGCCGCTGGCGGAGACGGAGACCTTCCGGCGCAGCCAGGGCGCGGGGCTCAAGCTCAAGCGCGTGCTGGCGTCGCTCCTCTTCACGGAAGCGGACCTGAAGGGCGGCATCGCGATGTACCGCGAGTCCTCCCGGCCCTTCACCGTCCGGGCGCAGTGGTTCCTCCAGCAGATCATCCCCTACGTCTCCCGGGCGGTGGCGCGGCTGCAGGAGTTCTACGCCCTGCGCTTCGAGCGGGACCTGCTCAAGGCCATCGCCATGGGGGGCAGCCCGGTGCTGGTGCTCAACAGACTGGGGCGCAAGGTCGTGGACACGGGGCCGGCCATCCCGCTGCTGGAGCGGTGGTTTGCCCCCCACGAGCTCAGCGACGGAGTGCCCCGCGCCTGGGTGGAGCGGGTGCGCGTCCTGTCCCGCTTCGACGTCGCGGCGGACCCCCGGCTGGAGTCCCTCACGCTGGAGCGTGGAGAGGACCGGCTGGACGTGACGTTCAGTCCCTCTTCCATCAGCTGGGGCGGCCGCGCCCTGTGGCAGGTGCGCATGCACGAGCGCGTCCACTGGCTGCGCCCGGACTGGAAGGAGAAGCTCACCGCGCAGGAGTCACGCGTGGCGGACTTCCTCCACGAGGGCCTGGCGAACAAGGAGATCGCCGGCCGGCTCCACTGTTCCGTGGAGACGGTGAAGGTCCACATCAAGTCGCTGTTCGAGAAGACCGGCATCCACAGCCGCGCGGAGTTCGTCGCCAAGGGCCGCCGCGGGTAGGCGGTAGGCGGTGGGGCCTTTAGAGCGCGCGGCCGAAGAAGTCGCGCAGGTGGCGCGCGTAGCCCTCGGGGTCCTTCCGGGCGTATTCGCCGTGGCCCGCTTCGGGCACCACCCACAGCTCGCGGGGCTCGCAGGCCGCGCGGTAGAGGCGGCCGTCCAGCTTCCGGGGGCCGTCCGGGTCGCGGCCGCCGTTGATGAGCAGCACCGGCCGGCCCTCCAGGCGGCACATGCCGTCCACGGGCTTGACCGCGTCCACGTCGATGCCGGCCCGGCGCAGCCCCCAGAGCACCGCCCAGGTGCTCAGGCCGTAGTGGGAGCCCATGTCCACCGCGAGGTCCGGGTAGGCGCCCGCCGCCGCCACCGCCTTCACGCGCGCGTCCTCCTGCGCCACCAGCAGCGCCGTCGTGCCGCCCATGGAGAAGCCGAACAGGCCCACGCGTCCCGGGGTGACGTCCGGACGCGCCCGCACGAAGGCCAGGGCCGCGCGCACGTCCTCGCGCTCGCTGTCACCCCAGCCCACCGCGTCGCCTTCGCTCTCGCCCTGGCCGTGCAGGTCGAAGAGCAGCACGCCGTGCCCCGCCTCCGACAGCACGCGCGCCTCGAAGAGGACCCGCGTGCGGTTGTCCGCGAAGCCGTGCACCAGCACCACCGCCGTCCCGTCGCGTGACGGGACGTACCACCCTTGAAGCCTGTGCCCCGCGGACTCGAAGGACACGTCCTCCAGGCCCGGCAGCGCGTCCGGGCCCGAGGGCCGCGTCACCGGGACGCGCGCCGGGTGCACCAGCGCCTGGGCCGCGCGCAGGCCTTTCGCGGCGGTGAAGCCGCCCGTGCCCAGCGCGCCCAGGACAAGCCCCAGCGCGGCGATGCGGCCCCAGCGGACGCGGTACGTCTTCGTGGACACGGTCAGCTCCGGACGGGGCCGCTACCGGCGCGCCAGCGCTCGACCAGGTCCTGCACGGCGGTCCCCCAGTCGGGGTACTCGAAGGTGAAGCCCGCGTCCAGCAGCCGCCCGGGCACCACGCGGCGGCTCTTGAGGAGCAGCTCCGTGTCCGTGCGCATGAAGAACGCGCCCACCTCCAGCATCCACTTCGCCGCCGGCAGCCCCACGCTCACGTGCGCCGCCTCGCGCAGCTTCGCCATCAGCTCCCGCTGGGGCAGGGGATGGGGCGCGGCCAGGTTCACCGGCCCGTCCAAATCGTCGCGCTCCAACAGCAGCTGCACCGCGCGCACGAAGTCCCGGTCGTGGATCCACGACACGTACTGCTGTCCGCTGCCCGCGGGGCCGCCCAGCCCCCGGCGCGTCATGCCCAGGAGCACGTCGAAGATGCCCTCCCGGTCCGGGCTCATCACCATGGCGCTGCGCAGCGCCACCTTGCGCGTGTGCGGCGTGTCCGCCTCCGCCAGCGTGCGCTCCCACGCCTTCGCGATGTCGATGCTGCGCTTCCAGTAGGCGGGCACGCCCGGCTCGTCACCGCCGATGAGGCCGGTGGCCTCGTCGTTGGGCGCGTCCAGCCGGTGCGCGTACAGCGTCGCGGTGCTCATCTGCAGCCACACGCGCGGCGGCTTCGCGGCCCGCTGGATGGCTTGGCCCACCACCCGCGTGGAGTCCACCCGCGAGTCCATCATCTGGCGCAGGTTCTCCTCCGTGTAGCGGCAGTTCACGCTGCGGCCCGCCAGGTTGATGACCGCGTCCGCGCCGTCCACCTCCTTCGCCCAATCACCCAGCGTGCGTCCGTCCCAGGACACCGTGCGCGCCTCGCCCTGGCCACCCCGGCTGAGGAGGACGACGTCGTCCCCTCGCGCCAGGAACGCCCGCGCCAGCAGCGCGCCCACCTGCCCCGTGCCACCCGGAATCACGATCTTCATGAACGCCAACCCCCTCCGTTGGTGCGACGTCCGGAGGCATAGCGCGGGGCCCCCAGCCC